>NZ_JADXDQ010000059.1:0-10249 GCF_015831295.1 Streptococcus sp. NLN64 | reverse complement strand
GAGTTAGCAGGCGAAGCCTGCTTGGAGTTTTAGTTTACTTTTAGTACAAGGCAGCGAGTCGTAGACAGTACTGAAGTACGGCAAGACGAGCTAACACAGTAATAAAAGATAAACTAAAAGAGTATAAATGATGAGCACGAAGCAAATCCTCTACTAAATAAGGATACATCTGGAAAACTTGTTCATAGGCTTGAAAGGCATTCTGAACTTCCCGAATATCCTTTGGTGGGCCTAAAACTCGTTTCCCTTTTAAAATTGCTATTACCTGCTCCATATTCAAGCTATTATTTTCAATAGCTAGCGAAGAATGGATGGAGCGAATCCGATTTTCCTTCCGCAGATGTAATTCTCTTTGGGCTAAGGAAAAATCTGCCGTTAACATGCTGATTTCCTGAATTAAAATCAGCATCCGATCTATATAGTCTTTTAGTTTACTTTTAGTACAAGGCAGCGAGTCGTAGACAGTACTGAAGTACGGCAAGACGAGCTAACACAGTAATAAAAGATAAACTAAAAGAGTATAATGGTGTATTTAGGCTGCATAGACTCTCCTCTTATAACCAACTGCCACTTTGTTAGTCAAATTATAGCACGATGGGATGAGGAGGTAAAAAGAAAGCAGAGATTGGAGAGTCCCAACCTCTGTTTTCTTGTTATAACTTAGGATTTACAAATCCTCTCTTATAGAGCCTGTGACTCTGAATATTTCCATCCACATCCTTGGCATCCCATATCTGAAGTTCCCAAGGATAGTAAAAATTACTCTTGTTCTTAAAATAGACATGGATTCCAATATATCCTTCCTTATCTCGGAGATACCAGTTTTTTAATCCAAAGGTGTCCTTCCAATCATCTAACCGTTCCATGACCTGAGAGATTTCCTCTGACCTTAATATCACTCGAGCTCCAAAAATATCATTCAAGATTGAATTAACGGGATATCCTTCCGTACGTTCAGAAAAACGGTCGATTTTATCGAGAATACTTTCAGAAGTTTTCACCCGATAAACGTATGCGATATCCTGAAGATCCGCTTTCATCAAATAATCATTAATGGACTCATGGAGATTTAAACGATAAGCCAAAATCGCCGATGTCGGAACCTTTGAAAAGGTATGTTTCAAATTTACTTTTTGAATCTGACCTGTTTCAAAATAATCGATGGAATATTCTTTATGGATTCGATTAATTTCTGAAATCAATCGCTCAACTTTCTGAATCATGAGAATACCTCCTAAGAAGATGAGAAATGAGGATGTAGTGTGGAGATTATAGCTATTTAGTTTTTAAATAGTATGTTATTGCATCAGTTATAGAGTCCATTTTGCGAAGTAATTCTGTAACTGATTTTTTTAAAATAGCCCAACTTTTCTCAATGGGATTTAATTCTGGAGAATACGGTGGTAGAGGTAAAAAGAAGTGACCAGCATCGATAGAAAGTTCATCTAGTATTTTCTTAGGGTGAAAACATGCATTGTCCATAACAATAACATGAGGAGTCTTTAAAGATGGTAGAAGCTCTTGTTTAAACCACTCTACAAAGAAATCGCTAGTCATACTCTCTTTGTAAATCATTGGCGCAACAAAAGTCTGACCAATTTATCCAGATACAATGGAAGTTCTTTCAAATCGACGACCAGAAACTTTGAAATAAATCTTTTCACCTCTGGGCGCACGGGCATTTTTACGATATAGATAAGTATCAATACCTGTTTCGTCAATATAGACAATTGGAGGAAAGCCTTTCAAAACGGCTAGTGATTCAAGATATTGTTGCACCTTCTGTGCATTTTGTTCTTTGTAACTAGTTGTCTTTTTTTAAAGTGATGTTTACTTGCTTTAAGGCAGCCCAAACAGAAGGAATACTGCAAGAAAAATGTTCTGCAATTTCCCTTAAAAAAGCGTCTGGATGTGCTTCTACAAATTCTTGTAATTTATTTAAAGGTATTTTTCTGGATTTACCAACACGCTTTTTACGCTCTAAGTGACCGAGTTCTCTCTCCTGCTTTTCCCAACTGTATAAAGTGTTGGTGCTAATATTAAATAAAGCTGCTGTTTCTTTACGTGTATGTCCCTCTTTAACATATTCAAGGACACGTTTTCTAAAATCAATTCCATATGCCATAAAAATAGTATATCACATACAGTTTATAATCTAAAAGAGTATAAAAATGACCAGGAAAGCCGATGAGGCAAGTTCAACAGGACTGTAAGAACTGTTGAATATTAGCAATAAAGCGTTCAAAGTACACAATCGATGGGTTCATCCAAGAGCATTGACAACATCAGATTTTGAAGTTTAAGGACTTTCCCCCTCAATACCTAGTCCTCTTTCTTAGGCACTGGATACTTCAGGGCATTTTTCTTGAGTTTGTCTTGGATAATGGTCTCAACATCTAAGCCGAGTTTGTCTGTCAGCAGGAATGTGTAAATCAGGATATCCGCGATTTCTTCCTGAACATTGATAGGGTCAGAATACTCTTCGCCCCATTGGTAGTTTTCCAGGAGTTCTGCGGCTTCAATGATGATGGAGCTGGCAAGGTTGCGGGGGCTGTGGGCTTGGCCCCAGCCACGCTCATTGCGAAATTTCAGGATGTCTTGAATAATGCTTTCAATCATGGTTTCTCCTAAATCAATTCATTAAAATCCCAGACTTGATCGACCCAACCTTGGTAGAAGTCTGGTTCGTGGCAGACCATGAGGATGCTGCCTTTGTAGGCTTGAAGTGCGCGTTTGAGTTCGTCTTTGGCATCTACGTCTAGGTGGTTGGTTGGCTCGTCCAGGACGAGAACGTTGGTCTCACGGTTCATGAGCAGGCAGAGGCGGACTTTGGCTTGTTCACCTCCACTGAGGACCTGGATTTGGCTTTCGATATGCTTGGTGGTGAGGCCGCAGCGGGCTAGGGCAGCGCGGACTTCGGCTTGGTTCATGGCTGGGAAGGCATCCCAGACGGCTTCGAGTGGGGTTTGGCGATTGCCTCCAGGTACTTCTTGTTCAAAGTATCCGAGTTCGATAAATTCTCCTTCTTCCACTTGTCCAGCCAGAGCTGGGATCAGGCCTAAGAGGCTCTTGAGAAGGGTGGTTTTCCCAATTCCGTTGGCCCCGACAATGGCAATTTTCTGATTGCGCTCAAAGGTCAAATCCAGTGGGCCGGCCAGTTTGCGGTCATAGCCAATTTCCAGTCCGTGGGCTTGGATAATAAAGCGGCCTGGTGTTCGGGCAACTTTAAAATCAAATTGTGGTTTTGGTTTTTCAGCCTGCAATTCGATCAGGTCCATCTTGTCCAGCTTTTTCTGACGGCTCATGGCCATGTTTCGAGTCGCTACCCGGGCCTTGTTGCGGTTCACAAAGTCTTTTAGGTCGGCAATTTCCTTCTGCTGGCGTTCATAAGCTGCTTCCAACTGCGCCTTCTTCATGGCATAGACTTCCTGGAATTGCTCATAATTCCCGCTGTAGCGCACCAAGTCTTGATTTTCAACATGATAAACCAAATTAATCACCTCATTTAGGAAGGGAATATCATGCGAAATTAAAATAAAGGCATTCTCATAATTAAGGAGGTAACGTTTGAGCCAATCGATGTGCTCGGCATCCAGGTAGTTGGTAGGTTCGTCTAAGAGGAGGATGTCTGGCTTCTCCAGCAACAATTTGGCTAGGAGAACCTTGGTCCGCTGCCCACCACTGAGTTCGGTCACATCAGACTCCATGCCAAAATCAGCAATCCCCAAGGCACGCGCCACTTCATCAATCTTGGCATCCAAGCTATAAAAATCGCGACTATCCAGGCGATCTTGCAACTCGCCAACTTCCTCCATCAAGGCATCATAATCACTGGCTTCCGCCATCTCCATGTAGATTTCCTGAATGCGGGCCTCTGTCTTAAAGAGGTCATCAAAGGCTGTCCGCAAAACATCGCGAACTGTCATCCCTTGCTCCAGCACCGCATGCTGGTCCAAATAACCAGCCTTCACATATTTGGACCAGATAACCTGTCCCTCATCTGGCTGCAATTGGCCCGTCACAATGCTCATAAAGGTGGACTTCCCTTCCCCATTAGCCCCCACTAGGCCAATGTGTTCTCCTTTTAAAAGACGGAAGGACACATCCTCAAAAATGGTTCGATCCCCGAACCCATGACTCAAACGTTTAACTTCTAAAATACTCATACGATCCTAATTCTCCAAAAAAGGAGACTGGGACAACCATCCCTGTCTCACTAACACTCCCTACACTAATTTATGTAAAAAGGCGACCAAAACCTGAGCGGATTTACGGCCAGCTTCCACGATGAATTCATCAAAGGAAATCGCCGCATCTTGCTCAGCTGTATCACTCATGGCACGAACCACCATAACTGGTAGGTCGATGGAGTGAGCAGCTTGGGCAATGGCGGCTCCTTCCATTTCGACAGCCAATACATCTGGGAAGGCAGCCTTAATCTCAGTCAAACGATCAGACGAGGCCACAAAGGAGTCCCCTGTCGCGATCAGTCCCATTTGATAGGCTTGTCCCTGTTCCTCCAACACTTCCTTGAAAACCGATTGGAAATACTTGCTGGTTTCAAAGTAAAGCGGTTGTTGGGCCATTTGGCCATAGGCATAGCCAAAAGTAGTCACATCCACATCATGGTAGGCCAAACGATCCGCAAGGACAACATCCCCTACTTGCAGGCCTGGAGCTACCGCTCCAGCCGAACCGGTGTTAATCACCGCATCCACCTTGAAGTCTTGGGCTAGAATGGCAACCGTCATGGCTGACATGACCTTCCCAATTCCACTCTCCACTAAGACTACCTCGTGCCGTCCAATATGGCCTGTATGGTAAACCTGACGAAGACGAAGGTGTTTCTGGGCGTTTTCCAAGTTTTCCAAGAGAGTTGCCAGTTCCTGCGGCATCGCCGCAATAATTCCAATTTTCATTTTCTTACTTTCCTACAATACAAACATAAAAATCAGCAGTAATACTAACAGGAGTATCAGCCAAAAAAGAATTTTATTCAGGGTGTGTTGAAAACGCGCCCGCTTTTGGTTCTCGGCCTGCCGACTTTTTCGAACCTCTGGTTCCACCTCTAATCGGTCAATCTTGTTTAACAAATCCAAGTCCAGTGGTTCGGTTTCTTCATACAATTCTGGATCAAATGGTTGTCGATCGGTCATAGGCCTTTCCCCTTTTCCAGTATTTGCCAGTACTGAATGGCCATAATGGTTTTGGCATCACAGATATCACCTGACTCAATAGCAGCCAAAGCTTGCTCCAAGTCAAGCTCATAGAGAGCCAGGGTCTCATCCTCATCTTGAGGACGGGGATTAGCGACCTTGCTTAAATTCCGACCCAGGTAAAGTTTGACCTTTTCATTGCAGAAACCAATGGCTGTATAAAAATCATAGAGCAAGTCCAAATCTGCTGTGTAACCAATTTCTTCTTCCAACTCCCGAAGAGCCGCAGCCTTGGGATCGGCATTTTCTCCTATTTCCAATTTTCCAGCAGGAATTTCCAAGCTGGTTCCCTCAATCGCCTTGCGGTACTGTTTGACGAGGATTACTTTATTGTCGCTGGTAATCGGCAACACACAAACCGCACCATTATGAAAAACCAACTCGCGTGTGGAGGTCCCTTTACCATCTGGCAACTCCACCTGGTCTACTGCTACCCGGAAAACACGGCCCTGAAAAATTTCCTGGCGGCTGATTGTTTTTTCTTCAAAATTCATAGCTTACCCCTTTTGTTCAGGATGATGTGGGAATTTCTTGGCATACTCGTCCTTATTGACCTGACGTGATCGCCCTAGTGCCAATCCATTCTCCGGCACGTCTTTTGTAATCGTAGATCCAGCAGCCAATAGCGCATGATCTCCAACCGTTAGTGGAGCCACCAAGGTTGAGTTGGAACCAACAAAAACACCATTGCCAATCTTCGTCTCATATTTATTCTGACCGTCATAATTGACCGTAATCGTTCCAGCTCCGAAGTTGACATCTTGCCCAACCTTGCTATTGCCGATATAGGTTAAATGGCCAGCCTTGGTACCAGCACCTAGACTAGAACCCTTGACCTCGACAAAGTTTCCGACATGGACTGTATCAGCCAAACTGGAGCCTGGCCGAATATGCGCGTAAGGTCCCACGGTGACGTCCTGGCCAATGGTTGATTCCTCAATCATGGAATGGGTAATCTGACTGTTGGCACCGACATGACTGTCCACCAGATAAGATCCCGCACTGATATAGACACCCGCTTCAAGCTTGGTGTTTCCCCGTAGGGTCACCTGGCCTTCCAGTTCCACATCACCGGCAATCTCTACATCAATGTCGATGCTTGTTGTCGCTGGGTTCTGGAAGGTCACCCCATTGAGCATATGTCCCTTGTTGATGCGATGACGCATGACATTTTCTGCAATGGATAGTGCGTAACGGTCATTAACCCCTAAACTTTCCTCAAAATTACGAAGCATATAAGCTCCAACCTTCTCACCTGCTTGGCGGAAGATGCCGATAACATCGGTTAGGTAGTACTCCCCTTGGGCATTATCCGTGTTGATGTCCTTGAGGGCTTCGAAAAGTCGGCGGTTGTCAAAGACATAGGTACCGGTATTGATTTCCTTGATTTGTTGCTCAAAATCGCTAGCATCCTTCTGCTCGACAATCTTCAGAACCTCACCATCCGCATTCCGAACCACGCGCCCATAACCAAAGGGATTGTCCGCTTCGGCAGTCAAAATCGTCGCTACATTCTTATGATTAATATGGAAGTCCACCAAAGACTTGAGGCTTTCACCCGTGATCAAGGGAGTATCGCCTGCAATTACCAGCGTTTGCCCTTCCAAATCACCCAAAAACGCTTCAGCCATCATGACCGCATGACCTGTTCCTAGCTGCTCCTCCTGCAAAGCAAAGTGGGTTTGCCCCGCCAGTACCTGCTCTACCATCTCTGCTTTATGTCCAACAATCGTCACCGTTTGGGCAGGAGCGAGTGCAGAGACACTCCGGAAAACATGCTCCAACATGGTAATTCCAGAAACCTTGTGAAGCACTTTGGGCAAATCGGATTTCATCCGTGTTCCTTTTCCAGCTGCTAGGATAATGGCATAATTTGACATATTCATTCCTCTATTTCTTGTCGTACTCATCCCCTATTATAGCATTTTTCCCTTAAATAGAAAAAAGCCCGAGCCAGACTCAAGCTTCCTACTTCAAGGTCCATCCCCCATCAATGGTCACAATAGCTCCTTGCATCGAAGCCATCTTGCCAGTTGCCAAAAAGACTGTTAACTCTGCCACTTCCTCTGGTTGGGTCCAACGCTGAATAGGGGTTTCCTTAGCCACCCACTCAGCCATGCCACCCGGTTCAAAATCCGACTGGGTCATCCCAGTCTGCACCGCACCTGGAGCAATCCCAAAAATTTGAACGCCAGTACCAGCATAGTCCAGAGCCATTTGCTTGGTCAACCCCATCAGCGCGTGCTTGGAGCTGGTGTAGGCTGCACCACCTCCACCCGCTGTCTTACTAGCAATCGAGCACATGGTGATAATAATCCCGTGCCCCTTCCGCAGCATTTTCGACAGGTAGTGGCGACTCATTTCCATGGGCACGCGGACATTTGTTTCATAGACCTTGTTCCAAAGCTCCTTGGACATGTCCAGAAGCGGAGTATAGGCATCAAGAACTCCAGCAGTCAAGAGCAAGACATCAACCTCCCCGACCCAAGAAAACACTGCATCCAAGTCTCGGGTCAAGTCCACCTGCATAAAGTGGAAATCTCCCTTTAATTCCGGAGCAGGGTCTTTATCCACCCCGTAGACCTGGTCCCCCAGCTCCAGAAAAGCCATGGCCTGGGCCAAACCGATACCGGAGGAAACTCCCGTAATCAAGACCTTCCTAGTCATCCACTTCTACCCAATCCTCAGCTAGCACGTCACAAGGAGTTGGACTCCACATTGAATACCCTTCGCCTTCTCCAGATACATGGATCAAGAAATAGGGGGTCACTTCCAACATCTGTCCTTCCACTTCCAGATGGTCAAAAAGCTGCACAAAATTTTCAGCCCCACTCCATCCCTGACGGACATATTTCTTCTTAGCCCTTAACCCAGGCAAAATCTCTTCAAAACGCATCTTCGCCTCCTTTTTTCTTCGTATTATATCAAATAATAATACGTGAGAGAAGAGGACGGAAAAATTATATATAAAATTTTTACATATCCCTTGACGATTCTCCCAGATAGGTATAAAATTTATATATAAAAATTTTATATATAAAGGGGTGATGACATGTATTTCCCAGTTCCATCTCCATTAACGGAGTTTCTCATTTTGGCTATTGTTGACCAGCAGGATTCCTATGGTTATGAAATTAGTCAAACCATCAAGCTCCTTGCAAACATCAAGGAATCTACGCTCTATCCTATTTTAAAAAAACTTGAAAAAAATGGATTTCTGCGAACCTATTCCGAAGAGCACCAAGGCCGAAAGCGCAAATATTACTCCCTAACCGATTCTGGTAAGGAACAATTGCATTTTTTAAAAAAGGAATGGTTAGAATACACTAAAACCATTTCAAAGATTTTAGAAGGGAGTTTAAAAAATGAAAAAAGATGAGTATCTTTCACAGTTAGACCATTATTTACGAAAATTACCTAGAGAGGATTATCAAGAAGCAATCGAACATTTTCAAGAATACTTCGAGGACGCTGGACCTGAAAATGAAGCTGCCTTAATGGAGGAGTTGGGAAGTCCCAAAGAAGCCGCTTATGATTTGATTCAAAATCTATTAGACAAAGAACTTTCAGCAAGTCAACCAACAAAAAGAACCTTTTGGAAAATCCCAACTTTGATTACTCTTGTAATTTTGGCCTCCCCACTGGCCTTACCTATAGCTCTTTTCTTCATAGTTCTGCTCTTCACTATTTTAGCCCTATTTGGAGCCTTTCTATTTACATTATTAATCCTTGGAATGACTGGTATCCTGACCAGCATTGCGGCTTTTTACGAATCTTTTAGAAATCTTATAAGCAGTCCTGCAAGTTTTGCTTTTGGAATTGGAGCAGGGACTTTCCTTCTTGGATTGGGTAGCCTACTATGCTTACTTACGTACTCCATTGGGACTTCAACTGTAAAACTACTAGGGTGGATCTACCGGACTAGTTTGAAAGGAGACAAACGATGAAATTTAAAAAAATATGGTTTCTTTCTCTCTTCCTAATTCTTATTGGGGCTTGCGTGTCTGTATTAGCGATTTCTAATGGTGCCATTAAGGAACTTGACAAGATTTATGCTACAACCCCTACGGAGGAATGGCATTTTCAAACCAAAAAACAAATTCAAATTGACTTAACTCGATACGATCTGACTATCCTTCCTTCAAAGGATAATCAGATTCACCTCCAATATGCTCCACTAACAGAATCTGATCAACAAAACTTTCAAATTAAAGAAGAAAAAGATTCATTTATTCTTACAGACAATATTGAGCAAAAGTCACCTACTGTCACTATTAAAGGTTTTAAAGCCTTGTATCATATTCTACAACATCCAAAACAGAAACAGCCTGGCACTGTTCACCTTTTTCTACCTACCGAGGGTAGTGTTCAAAGCTTAACCATTCAATCAGAAGATGGAAGTGTAGAAATAAATAAGCTTCAGTTTTCCGATTTACAGATTCATTCTGAAAATGGCGATATCAATCTTATTCAGACACGATCCGAAAAGGCCACAATTCAAACGGAAATGGGAGAAATTACTCTTGACAGAAGCCAACTAAAAAATAGTTTAATGATGTCTGAACTCTCTCCTATTACTCTTCTCGAAGGACTCTACAATTCCGTCCAACTACAGGCACAAGAGGATTCCATTTGGGTTGATCACAGTATTTTCAAAGGAAAAAATACCCTTATTTCTGAAAATGGAGATATTGAAATTCTTCTATCAAAAGATCAAGAAGCTACAACGCTACTCACCGGTCAATCTTCTTTCAATGATGATATAGACCTGCCAACTCGGTATAGAAACATCTCAAATCCATCAGTTGAAATACTAGTTGAGACAGATAGTGGCTCCATTTCAGTACTGGAATAACATCATAATTACAAGAATATTTTTACAGCCAAACTAAAAAGACCCGAATGGGTCTTTTATTTGAAAATAACACAGTAAAAAAGCGCAAAAAAACACTATCTGTGTTATACTTAAGGTGAACATATTTAAAAATGTCTTAAGGATGTTGCCGCATCCCTAATGCTCTTGCTGCTTCATA
>NZ_JADXDQ010000058.1:0-10300 GCF_015831295.1 Streptococcus sp. NLN64 | reverse complement strand
CGATGAAACCCCAGAGGATCCAAGCAATAACCCACCATTGCCATACATTCCAGGATACGAACCAAAAGTACCAGGAACAAATGAGCCATTGAAACCAGTTGATCCAGACGATCCAACCAAGGGTTATATTCCGCCATCCATCACAGATCCAAACGATCCAGGTAAGGATACACCAGTACCATACGTACCGGTAACTCCAGATCCAACACCTGAAGTGAAGAAGGGTAACGTTGTTGTTCATTATGTGAATGAGAAGGGTGAAACTATCGCGAAAGATGTAGTGGATACACCAGAAAGCGATGTGGAAACTCCTTATGACACAACAGACAACAAACCTCGGATTATTGAGAAGGATGGTAAACGTTACATCTTGGTACCAGGTAAAACTCAAGGTAACGAGACTGGTAAGATTACAGAGGGATCAACTCATGTGACCTATGTGTACCGTGAATTGGGAAGCTATATTCCATTTATTCCAACTGACCCAGGTAAGGAAATTCCAAAAGTACCGTATGATGAAACTCCAGAGGATCCAAGTAATAATCCACCATTACCATACATCCCAGGTTATACACCAAAAGATCCAAATGGTAATCCATTGAAACCAGTTGATCCAGAGGATCCAACGAAGGGTTATATTCCGCCTTCAATCGTAGATCCGAATGATCCTGCTAAGGATACACCGGTACCTTATGAGAAAGATCCGGATCCAACGCCGCAACCTGAGCCTAAGCCAGAACCACAACCTGAGCCTAAGCCAGAACCGCAACCTGAGCCTAAGCCTCAGCCACGTCCTGCTCAACCAACTTATGCAGAGCAACAACTTCCAGAGACTGGTGAAGATTCTTCTGCTGCCCTAACAGCATTAGGTATTGCCTCACTTCTTGGAGTGGTTGGTTTGAAAGCTAGAAAACGGCGTGAAGAAGATTAGTAATCATTGGAATCGCATTTGATTTCATGAACAAGCAATCAATGTGATGAAAACCCTGCTTCCGATTGGAGGCAGGGTTTTTACTTTGTGACAGGAATCGTATTTTTCCTTTATTGCTCAAAATAAAATGCGGGGAGTAGTTGACTTTTAATGAAGAAAGCGTTATCATAGATGTGTAAGTTTTCCTTATTATTTCAAAAAAGTAAAAGAAAGGGGCGGGAGTGAAGAGTAGTTGTCAGATAAAAATGATGGGAACTCTTATCGATGTTCAGATAGAAGCAGATGAGCCAAGTCTCTGTCTGAAGGAGATTCGTCAACTATTAGAAACGTATACCTTGCGTTTTAGCGCAAATGATAAACAATCAGAACTAAATCAAGTGAATCAACAGGCTGGAATTGAGGCGATTCAAGTCCATCCGGATCTCTTTGAGCTGATTCAAATTGGTAAGAAGCATAGTTTAGCTGATCCTAGTAATTTGAATATTGCCATCGGAGGCTTGGTGCAAACCTGGAGAATTGGGTTTAATGACGCCAAGCTACCGACTGTTGATGAGATTCAAAATGCTTTACGATATTCAGACCCTCGGGCTATTCAACTGGATTCGACAGTTAAGAGTGTTTATCTTGAGGTTCAAGGGATGAAGCTTGATTTAGGTGCCTTGGCCAAGGGCTATATTGCGGATAAGGTCATCGACTATGCTCGAAATCACCCAGGGATTCAAGCGATCTTGATCAATCTTGGAGGGAATGTTCGTGTCTGGGGGAGGAATGTAGCCCGACCGGATGGGAATTGGTTGATTGGAATTCAGGACCCCAAGCGGCCTAGAGGAGAGAATTTAGGACTGCTTCCAATTGATGGAGGGTCTGTAGTGACCTCGGGGATTTATGAGCGCTATTTGCAGATTGGAAACAAGCGCTACCATCATATTTTTGACCGGACCACAGGTTATCCAATTGAGACAAGTTTGGCGAGTTTAACCATAGTTGCACCGACATCCTTGGAGTGTGAGTTATGGACGACTCGTTTGTTCGGTTTACGTTTGGAAGTGGTTCTGTGGCAGATTGAACAGGAGCCTGGTATTGAAGGGATTCTCATTACGGATGACAATCGGATTATGTTATCGAGTGGCCTTGAAAAGACTTTTATTTGGCAGCGACCTTCGTGATGGGGAGAATGAAGCCTCTTCCCATTCAACAGGAAAACTTAAAAAGGTAGAAAAAATAGAAATGGAAAAGACTATGAAACTTATTGGAATTGTTGGAACAAATTCATCGAAATCTACAAACCGTCAGTTGCTTCAGTATATAGAGCGTCATTTTCAGGATAAGGCTGAGATTGAGTTAGTTGAAATTAGTGCTCTACCAGTTTTTAATAAACCGGCCAATAAAGAAGTACCAGAATCCGTCCTCGAAATTGCTCGTAAAATTGAGGAAGCAGAAGGGGTTATTATTGGAACACCGGAATATGATCATTCAATTCCTGCAGTGTTGATGAATGCCTTGGCTTGGTTATCTTATGGAATTTATCCACTTTTGAATAAGCCGGTGATGATTACGGGTGCTTCTTACGGAACTTTGGGTTCATCACGGGCCCAGTTACAATTGCGTCAAATTTTAAATGCTCCTGAGCTTAAGGCGAATGTCTTGCCAGATGAATTTTTACTGTCACACTCCCTTGAAGCTTTTGACTATGATGGGAACTTAAGGGATGCACGGATTATTCAAAAATTAGAGGCAATTTTCGATGATTTTCGTGTTTTTGTGAAAGTAACAAGTAAATTGTCAAATGCCCAAGAATTACTACGTCAAGAAGCTGAAAACTTTGACTGGGAAAACTTGTCATAAGAGAGGGAGAAAGAATGAAATTTGTAGGAATCGTTGGATCAAACGCAGAACAGTCATACAACCGCACATTGTTAGAATTTATTCGAAAACACTTTAAAACGCGGTTTGAATTGGAGATTTTAGAAATCACAGACATTCCAATGTTCAACCAAGACGAAGACTGGGAAGCGCATTTTCAATTACGTCTATTAAATAATAAAATTACACGCGCAGATGGTGTCATCATTGCGACACCAGAACACAACCATACCATTACAGCTGCCTTAAAGAGTGTCTTAGAATGGTTGTCGTACAAGGTTCATCCACTGGAAAGTAAACCAATCATGATTGTAGGGGCCTCCTACCATGATCAGGGAACTTCCCGTGCCCAAACTCATTTGAGAAAAATTTTAGATGCTCCTGGTGTGAATGCCTATACCCTACCTGGAAATGAGTTCTTGCTTGGTAAAGCCAAGGAAGCATTTGATGAAAACGGAAATATCATCAGTGAAGGAACTGTTAACTTTTTGGAATCCTGTGTGGACAATTTCATTAAATATGTACAAGTGGTTTCAAAACTTCGGAAACCAAAACCAATTCTTCCAGAAGATTTGTACTGTAATAACCCAATTGCAACTACCATTACAGAAGTGGATCCAGATGATCCAGAATGGGTTGAAAAAGTGGCTGAAATTACGGGGGCTGTATCTGGCAATACCTATGTCCGCTTAGATCACGGTATTTTAACGGTTGATCAGATTAATATGTTCCTCAACTCAATGCCATTTGAATTGACCTATGCAGATGACAACAACCAGTTCTTGTACTACAACAATGCTCACCAAGATCCAAGTACCATGTTGGCCAAACGGGTGCCTGCCCAGTCTGGAAGTCGCTTGGGGACAGTGCATAATAGTCTACCCGCAAATCGGATGAAAAATGTTGAGTGGGTTGTTGGAACGTTGCGCAATGGAAACCAAGAATATGTTCGGACCCTTGTACCAAATCCTTCAGAACATATTATTAACACCCATAATTATCAGGCGATGTACTATCCAGATGGTTCTTATGCGGGTATTAATGAGATTGTCTTCAACTTTAAACCGTGGTTGGACTGGTATTTAGAAACAACAGGCCAATCCCTCGTCGGTGGATCTGTGAGACCGGCTGCTGCCGCAGCTGCAGATGCTACAAGCGGGGCTTCTGATGCACAAGGCGGTCCTGCATCCGCGGCACCTGCAGCAGATGCTTCATCAGGTGCTTCTGAACACGCTTGAGTCAATCCTCTATAGCCGAAAAACCCCCAAGCGCTAGCAAGGCTTGGGGGTTTTTGAGTATTCTATTGTTGCTCTTTCCAACGAAGGGCAAGTTTTCGGGACAAACTGGAGATTAGGAAGTTGATAATAAAATAAGTCAGCGCGACGAATGCATAGAGGGTAAACACTTGTTCGGGTTGGAAGTGGCGTCCCATCAAGATTTGGCTCTTACCAAAGAGTTCTTGAAGGGCAATGACCGAATAGAGGAAGGAAGTGTCCTTGATCACCGTCACGAACTGGGAAATAATCGCTGGCAACATTTTGCGAAAGGCCTGGGGGAAAATGATGAGTGTAAAAATCTGGTAACTGGTAAAGCCTTGAGAGAGGCCGGCCTCAGTTTGTCCCTGATCAATTGCATTGAGGCCGCCTCGGATGATTTCTGCCAGTGCTGCAGATGTAAAAATGGTAAAGGATAGAATCCCTGCAGGTAGGGATTTGACCTGAAAGACCAAAAAGATAATGAAAATCCACAGCAGGTTAGGGACATTTCTGACAAACTCAATATAGATACCCGCTAAGAGTTTGAGGAAACGATAGCTACTGTTACGCATCAGGGCCAGAATGGTCCCAAAGAAGGTAGATAACACAATCGCGGACGCAGAAATGAGCAGTGTGAGCCCTAAGCCCTGTAGAAGGAAACTGAGGTTGTAACTGGTAAAAAGTTCAGACATAGCCGTTCCTTTCTAAATTAAAGTGTGTAGGTCTGCTTATTGGCTTCTTCAATTCTTCTTCCCCAGCTAGCTAGTGGGAAGCAGAGGATGAAATAAAGAAGAGCAGCGCCGGCAAAGGCGGGGACATAGTTGGTGCTTTCAAAGGCCCAGGATTTAGCGACGAACATGATGTCTGCACCCGAAATAATAGCTACGGTTGCAGTGTTTTTAATTAAGTTTACCACTTGGTTGGTCAGTGGAGGAAGGATGGTTCGAATTGCCTGAGGAATAATGATTAACCGCATGCTCTCCCCATAACTAAAACCTTGGGAGAGGGCAGCTTCCATTTGCCCTTTAGGGACAGCCTCGATACCGGAACGGAATACTTCCGCAATATATGCCCCGTGGTAGAGGCCGACACAAAGAATGCCGGTCCAAAAGGCTGAAATCATGATTGTTCCCTGCGATACAATAGCTAGGCCATAAAAGACAAAGACAAAGTGAACTAGCAGTGGCGTGTTCTGGAAAAATTCCACAAAGACCCGAGAGCAAGATTGGGCGAATTTGTTTTGACTTGACGCCATGATTGCAAAAAGGATACCGAGAAGCATGGCTAAAGCAAGAGACCCGATAGACAAACCAAGGGTGTAGAGAAAGCCTTGGAAGAAACTAGCGGATTCCTGAAATAAGGCAGCCCATCTACTTAAAGCGAAGGGGCTGGTTGAAGTCGTTGCGTGTAACATATTTCCTCCTTAGTCTTCTGTAGGTTGAGCGGACTTCAGATTGTACGAATCCTGAATTTGTTTGAGTGTACCGTCTTGGGTCCATTTTTCAATGAGGTTATCAATGTAGTCAATCAATTCAGTATTCGTCTTTTTGCTGGCAATTCCGTATTCTTGTGTATTAAATCCTTGATCTAGGATTTGCGTTTGTTTGCTGGTGTAACCGGATAGAATGGATTTATCGACAGAAAAGGCGTCAATCCGTTGTGCGTAAAGGGAGATTGCCAATTCAGGGAAGGACCCCAGTTCTACAAAATTGAAAGAGAGTCCATTTTCTTTGGCAAAAGCCTGAAGATTTGCTTTAGTTGTTGAACCTTGGGAAACCCCAATAGTCTTACCATCTAATCCTTTTGGACTCTTGATACCGGATTTTTGGTTTACTAAAAATCCGATTTCGTCGTAGTAGTAGGGCGTTGAGATCGCGTAAGATTCTTGTCTTTGCGGGGTAATCGTATACGTGGCGATGATGAGGTCAACTTGACCGTTATCCATCAACGGTTCCCGCGTATGGGATGTTACGGGGGTGTACTCGATTTTCACGCCTAATTCCTTGGCGATTTGTTGAGCGATATCGATTTCCATGCCATGGTATTGATTGTCTTTGGGGTCGAGGTAACCGAAATTGGGAACGTCTTGTTTAACACCAACACGCAAGACACCTGCGTCTTTAATCTTTTGAACTTGGTCTGGGAGTTCGGTTGCAGCAACGCTTGTCGATAGGAAGAGGAGGCTTAAACAGAAACCTGCTAGAAATTTAAGGTATTTGGAAAGATTCATGGCTTCCTCCTAGTCTTCTTTTACGTTATCACTGGTATGGTTGATAATTTTGCTGAGAAATTGTTGAGCGCGTGGTTCTTGAGGGTTGTCGAAGAAGCCGTGAACATCAGTGGTATCGACCAAAATTTCTCCATCCGCCATGAAAATGATACGGTCCGCTACTTCACGAGCGAATCCCATTTCATGGGTCACAACGACCATATTGGTTCCGCTTCGGGCTAGCTTTTGCATGACGGTTAAGACATCGCCGATGGTTTCTGGGTCCAAGGCAGAAGTTGGTTCATCGAATAGAAGTAATTCAGGCTTCATGGCCAAGCCACGAGCGATGGCTACACGTTGTTTTTGTCCACCGGATAGCATACCAGGATAGGAATCTTTACGATCCCACATATTTACATAGGTTAGGTATTTTTCGGCTAAGGCCAAGGCTTCCTTTGGGTCCATTCCTAGAACTTTGATTGGAGCTAGGGTGACATTTTCTAAAACCGTTTTGTGGGGGTAGAGGTTGAAGTGCTGGAAGACCATTCCAACTTCTTTTCGAAGTTGGACCAGTTCTTGGTTTGATGCATGGACCAGTTCGTGTCCGTTTACGACTAGACTTCCAGTTTCGATCGATTCTAAGGCGTTTATGGTTCGAATAAGGGTTGATTTGCCTGATCCGGAAGGTCCAAGGAGAACAACAACTTGGCCTTTTTCGATTTCTAGGTTGATGTTCCGAAGTGCATGGTAATCACCGTAGTACTTTTCGACGTTTTTAAATTGAATAAGCGGCATATTTTTCTCCTTTTTTGTCAGATAAACTATCATTTATTGTTGTATTTTACCAAAATTTCCAAAAACAAGCAACGAACTATGTCAGAAGTTCTCACATAAACGAGGTTACCTAGGGGATACTGTTGCTTAACCAGCTGCAAACTGATAAATAGAAATTCGAACTTTAAGGGAGAGTCCTTGAGTCTCGTCGATAAAATCCCGTCCTAGGAATTCGTTAATACTCTTCCAAAATCAAATGTAACCGTTGTTAGTTTCGCCTTACTCTCACTTAGCATTGCCTGGACTTCACGAGTTAGTTTTTGGAGTTTTATGAGATTGAGTTTGAAGATCAGGGGAAGGGGTTACAAATACCTTGTTTATGAGATAGAGGTTCTTGAGTAAATCCTTTCTTTATGGGATAATAAGGGGAAATAAAATTTTGAAAGGATATCCATGAAAAAGAAAAATGGAAAATTCCCGTTTGAGACGCGTCAGCGTTTCTCAATACGGAAATTTAATGTAGGAGTTGTATCAGTAGCAATCGCTGCCTTTTTGGTGATGGGGACAGGTGTTTCTGCTGATGAAGTGGAAGAATCGACGGGTCTGGCAAGTTCAAATCTAGCTAAGGAACAGACGAATCCGGGGGAGTCGCGAGAACTTATTATATCAACAAATGAATCGGTTGTTGAATCGCCTGTCTCTGTAGAGTTTAAAACTTCAACACATACATCAAGCGAGCTTCCTGCTTCTTCTGAACCAGAAGTTAAGGCTGAGGAAGAAATGAAGCCTTTAACAGAAGAAAAGAAAGAAACAACTGAAAAAGTTGAAGAATCTGCTAAAGTTGAGGAAGTTAAGGAAGATTGGTCAGGGGAAAAAGCGACTAGTAATCAAAGAGAAGTTGAGATTCCTTATACGCTAACCTTTGTTAACCAGAACACGAACGAAGCAATCCGCTCCGTTGAAAAAGTTGCAACGGTATCAACAAGGGACCGGCCTGCAACTGTCTCTATCACTTTGGATCCAGCTCAAGTCCCAGAAGGTTATAAACTGGCTTCAAATGAAGTAGCCAGGTTAACCCAAGAAATTCGGGAACTCCAGCAAAACCAATTGCTGTTTGCCTTGGTACCGTCCGCTTCTAGAGAATCTGCCTTCCGTCGTACGGCCACTGTAGCGCGTGGAAGTGCCTTCCGGAATAACGGTACAATGGCGGATCAGTATGGTGTAACTCCACGTCCGCGTGCTGTGAATATTAATCATCCCAATATGATGTATCAAGCGGATCGATCGGTTGTAACGACCTCATACCCTAGTGGGACTACTTATTCGTTTAAGGAAAATTTGGATATGAGTATTCCCCGTCATATCAGGCCAACGGTTATCGTGACCTATCCTGATGGATCGAAAGATGAGCAGGTGGTTGATATTACGGTCCTGTTATACGACCCAGCTAAGACCTTTGTCGCAGATCGAAATAATCTGACAGAGTCTGAGAAACAGGCTATCGTGAATGCCATCAAAGCTGTTCCCAGAAATCAGGGGATCAATCCTACATCTGTATTTTCAGTTGCAAATAATGGGGTTGTGACGGTTACCAACTATGATGGAACTACCTCAGTGATGGATAAAAGTAAGACTATTACCTTTAACCCGGATATCGTCTCTTTAACCGACGAGACCATCGCCAAAGGCGCTTCTTTCCGAAAAACAATTGACTTTACGATAGCTGAAGGAAATCCAACTGTAACGGTCACTGGGCTGCCTAATGGATTAAGCTATAACAATAAAGTTGTCACAGGAAATCCTACTGCAGAGAAGGGCGACTATCCTGTAACGGTGACGGTCAGAGATGGTGCTGGTAGAGAATCTCAAAAATCATTCGTGATTCATGTTACCGATAAGGATCCTCTTAGGGATACAGTAAATCAAGATAACATCACTAAAGCTGATGATAATTATACAGACGCAAGTCAAGATAAGAAGGATGTCTATGATAAGGCAGTTGAAGATGCCAACAATGTTATCCAAAATCCAAGCGCCAGCCAAACGGAGATTGATAATGCCAAACAAGCGGTTGAGGATGCTAAGAATGCGCTGGATGGAAAATCAAATATAAAAAATGGGGCAAAAGAGGCTATTGATCAAGCCGCAACTGATCAAAAAGCAGCCATTGATACCCGTAATGAATTAACAAAGGAAGAAAAAGATGCTGCTAAATCTCAGATTGATTCTGAGGCGACCAATGCCAAAAATGCGGTGGATGCAGCTCAGGATAAAGCTAGTGTTGAATCCGCTAAAAGCACAGGTATCGACACTATTTCAGCTGTAAATCCAAAAGCTGACACTAAAAACGCGGCGAAACAAGCGATTGATGACGCAGCTCAAGCCAAGAAGTCTGAAATCGATACTCGTACAGACCTGACGGATGAGGAAAAAGAGTCAAGCAAAGCGATTGTTGATCAAGAGGTCGCAGATGCCAAGAAAGCCATTGATGCAGCAACAACCAATGATGCTGTAGAGTCTGCTAAGAATTCTGGGGTGAGTCTGATTGACTCTGCTAGAGTTGTTGGGGAAGCGAAGGAAACGGCTAAACGGGATCTATTTGACAAGGCTGATGAAAAATTGGCGGAGATCGATGAACGGAAAGATCTAACTGAGGAAGAGAAAACTCAAGCTCGATCACAGGTAAATTCTGAAGTAACGAAAGCTATAGAGGCCATTCATTCAGCTAGAAATGATGCTGCAGTCAATAATGCACGCCAAACAGGTATCGTTGCCATTGATGCCATAAATCCATCAGCTATGGCTAAAAATAAGGCTAAGCAAGCGATCGATGATGAGGTGGATCTTAAGAAAGCCTTGATTGATTCGCGTACGGATCTCACGGATGAAGAGAAAACAGTTGCTAAATCAGAGGTCGATACCAAGGCGAATGACGCTAAGAAAGCAATCGATGCTGCGACTACGAATGATGCGGTGACATCTGCTAAAGATACGGGTATTACAAGCATCAATACCGTAAATCCGACACCAGTAGCTAAGCCAGCAGCTAAGCAAGCCATCGATGACGCAGCAGTAGCGAAGAAGGCAGAAATCGACGGTCGTGATGACTTGACGAAGGAAGAGAAAGACGCAGCTAAGTTTGAGGTTGATGCAGAAGCAACCAAAGCAAAAGATGCAGTAGATGGGGCTAAAACAGATGCGGATGTAACAGCGGCGAAGGATTCAGGAGTTGATGCGATTAAAGCAGAAAATCCATCTCCAGTAGCT
>NZ_JADXDQ010000057.1:0-10340 GCF_015831295.1 Streptococcus sp. NLN64 | reverse complement strand
CAGTAAGGGATACCAGTCCCCCTTTGTTAGGAAATTAGGATACCGAATCAAATAGAATACATTTTTAAAAATCGAGAGTCGCACCAAGGGCGGAGTCTACCCTTTTTTAGGGTGCTAAGGTAGCAGATCCATATTTATTTATAGAAAAGCTTGATCGTTCATAAAAATCATCAGAACTGCAATTGTTTATTGCTTGTTTCTGATGATTTTTTTGATAGTTACGCAAAGATATTCAGGGTATGAATAATTCGGGTCTAAAGTATAGGTTGATGTTTCAATGGTTCTGTATTGACTTTTTTAATCATCAATAAAAATGGCAAAAACTTGCTCCCAAAGCTAGGAGCAAGTTTTTCTGTTTATTCAACTGATTTTAGTGCTTCTAACATATCTACTTTTTTGAGCCATTGATTTACAATGAGACCTAGGAGAACGAGAATCGTAATGATGACGAAGGCAGGAATAATGTAAATGATAGCTCCTAAATGTGGGTTAAAGAGGATGAATTCAGGTGGAATCATCTGAATCATGTAAGCATGTAGCCAGCTTCCCATTAGGAAACCTAAGAGAATTCCGAAAATAGAGAGATAGATAGATTCACGATAAATGTAGAGGGTCACTTCTTTGTCATAAAATCCGAGTACTTTAATAGTGGATAGTTCACGGATTCGTTCGGCGACATTGATATTGGTCAAGTTATATAGAATAACGATCGCAAGAAGTACGGACGTGGCAATTAAAACAATCATGACGCGGTTGAGGGACTGAACGATGGTGGTGACTTGTTCTTTTAGACTTGTATTTTGTACGACACCTTGCACATTATCTAGTTTCATAAACTCATTTGCCATGCGATTCGTTTCTTCTTTACTTGTGTTTTGAAGTCGAATTAAGCTAGCGTTTTCGAGTGCCGGTGTTTTAAAAGCCTGATCATAGGCGTTTGTATTCATGAAAATAAAGTGTCCCATGTACATCTCAATAATTCCGGAGACTTTGATTGTTATGGATTGTTGATCACCTGTTTCGACTGTAAAGGAATCACCAACTTGCAAATCAAGTATTTGAGCTAATTTTTCAGAAATGAGAGCACCTTCAGAAGGTAATTCTAATGACTCTTGGCTTTGACGATTCACAAGGTGTATATAATTTTCGAATTCCTTCTTATTTTGATCGTCTGCAGCTAACAGGGTGATGGACTGTTGGTCTTGCTTCTCACCTGCGACCTTGGTAACTTTTTCATAATGAACCGGCATGGAGCTTTTTATGGCTTTGTCATTTAAGAGTTTATCAAAAGCACTCTCTTCTTGAGTTGAATTCGTTTCTTGAGTAGCGACAATCATGTCGTATTTAATCAAATCGGTAAACTGACGATTGTTTAGGTCAGCAATCGAAGAGCGAACTCCTAGTCCAGCAAATAGCAAGGCAATGGAGCCGCAAACTCCAAAAATAGTCATGAACATCCGTTGCTTATAACGGAAAATGTTTCGAGCAGTAACCTTTTGAGTAAAACTCAAACGAGTCCACAGTGGTTGGATTTTTTCCAAAAGGATCTTTTCTCCTGCAACAGGCGGTTTGGGTAAGAGAAGTTGAGCGGGTTGCTCAGTTAATGCTTTGCGTGCGACTAGATAGGCGGGAAGAACAGTACTTAAGAGCCCCAGTAATAGTGCTAAAAGAGTTTTTCCAGGGTAAAAGTGAAGTTCCATAGGTGCTAGGACAATCTTTTGACTGTAAGTAGAATAAATAATGGACGGAAGTAGGGTATGTCCCAAAATTGTTCCAATGACAGTTCCTAAAATCCCAGTGACAGCACCGTACATTACAAATTTGCGGATGATTTCTTTTTTATCATATCCAAGTGCTCGGAGGGTTCCCATTTTTAAGCGCTCTTCATCAACAAAGCGAGCCATCGTTGTAAAGGTTACCATGGCAGCAATGAAGTAGAGCACAAGTGGAAAAATATTCCCAACAGAATTGATAATGGAGGCATTATTTTCATAGGATACATAGCCTTCAGAACCGGGAATTTCCCGTCGGGTGTAGACAGCATAGGTGGGACTAGCTAAGTTATCGAGCTTGTCTTGAGCCTGAGCTAATTCTTCTTCCTTGGTTTTGATGTCTGACTCTGCTTTTGGTTTTTCTTTTTCAAAAGCAGTCTGTTTGCTGGCTAATTCTTTTTTTGCAGCATCTAATTCTTGGCTTTTTGCATCCAATGCCAAAAGTTGCTCAGGACTTAGAAGGTCTCGTTGACTCTGGGCAAGTGCCAATTCTTGTTCCTTCTGCCCAAGCTCAGTATCGGCATCTCGCAATTGCTTTTCAGTTGCCTTGAGTTGAGCTTTGGCCGCTTGAATTTGCGTTTGTCCCTGATTGACTTTTGCTTGACCTTCCTTTTTTAGTTCCGCAAGACGCTGATCTGGCTGATCGGCCACCAATTTTTGAATTTCGTCCTTATAATCATGAACCTGATTTAGATAGGCATCATCGTAAGGGCTTAAGGAGGATAAATCCGAATAGGCGATACGAGCTAGCATGTAGACATCTGAGTTAAAGGCTTGAGGAGGTATCACGGCATAGCCACGTAATTCTCCACTGCCTGCTGTGCTTTGACCCATGTTGACACGTGAGAGGAGTTCAGATGAATTGACAAAACCGCTGATGGTGAAGGTTTTGTGCTTCAAGCTATTTGAAGTTGAGTCCTCTTTTTCCTCGATTGTGATGGTGTCACCGATTTTATAGCGATTTTGTAGGGCTGCAGTTAGGGCAATCTGGTTCGATTCACTGGGCAAAGTCCCTTCAACCAAATCATAAGTGGATAACTGATCGGGCGTTGAGAAGATTCGAATGGCATCAGTGCTGTTCTTTAAGACTACATCTTTGAAATAGCCATATTCCACAACAGCTTGATTTTCAAGACTGTCTAATAATTCTTGATCCGTTTTATCTAAGCCATAATTACTGAAAACATATAAATCAGCGACCTGGTGATGTCTAAAAAAGTGTTCCCCTGTAGATTGCATGTTGGGAGGTGTCACCTTTAGACCAATCAGAGCAAAGGACCCTAGTGCCATGAGAGAGATAATGGATAGAACACGTCCTTTTGAGCTACTAAAGGACTGTCGGATATCTTTCCAATAAGTTTTTGAAGCCATGCTACGCTCCTTCTAGTATTCTAATTCAGAGATGGATTGCGGTTCAGGATTTAATTCAATCGACTGAACTTTGGCATCGTGCATGCGGATCACTCGATCTGCGATAGGAGCCAGAGCCCCATTATGGGTGACGATAATAACGGTCGAACCTTTCTTTCGAGCCATGTCTTGTAAGATTTGCAAAACTTGCTTACCAGTTTTGTAGTCAAGGGCACCCGTTGGTTCATCACAGAGTAGGATTTTTGGGTTTTTGGCAACTGCACGTGCGATAGCCACCCGCTGTTGTTCACCACCTGATAGCTGTGCGGGAAAATTATGGATCCGATGCTCCAAGCCCACATCCTTGAGAGTCTGGACTGGATCCAAAGCGTCCTCCACGATTTCTGATGCAAGTTCCACATTCTCTTTGGCTGTCAGATTGGCAACTAAGTTATAGAATTGAAAGACGAAACCAACATCCTCTCGTCGGTATTTTGTGAGTTGATGGGCACTATGATTGGAGATATCTGTCCCGTCAATGATGACCTGGCCTTCATCATTTGTATCCATCCCACCAAGGATGTTAAGAACGGTCGATTTTCCAGCACCTGAGGATCCAAGAATGATGACTAACTCTCCTTTTTCAATTTCAAAGTTAATATCATTGTTGGCGACAATTTCGGATTCTCCAACCTGGTAACGTTTGAAACTATGTTTCATTTCAATATAAGACATCTTGTTTCCTTTCTTAAATAAACACATTGTTGATTTAGTTACCACTTTAGTATATAGTTGAATGATGAGGAAAACAATCATCAATCTTGCCGAATTTGTTGATTTAAGAAAGGAGATAGAATGACTCAGAAAAGACAGACCTTAACCAAGAGCTATATTAAAGAAGCACTTACCCTTTTATTGAATGAGGAACGCTTTGAGGATATTTCCGTTAGCAAAATTTGCAAAAAATCAGGTATTAATCGTGGAACTTTTTACCTGCATTATCTGGATAAATTTGATTTGATGGATCAATTAAAAGAGGAGACAATAGGGGATTTAAAAGTCATCCTGACAGACGGAGACAAGAAGCCTCGGCAGATTATTCGAGAAGCTTTGGAATACATCCAAAGTGATTTTGCCTTTCTCTATGCTGTTTCCCAATCTAGCTATGCCAATTTTTCAGAAACAATGAAAGAATTTGTTTTGGTTTTAGTGGACTGGGCACCAAATGGTAAAAAGCGCGTGACACAGATGTACGACATCCCTCAAGATTATGCACTGGGGATTCTTGCTGCTAGTATTGAATCGATTATTAGTCGGTGGTTACAGGGCGGGGCTACTGAAGAGATAGAAGAAGTAACGAATATGATTCTCCGTGTTTCTAAATTTGATGAATGGATGTAATTCTTGGATTTTTTAGCATAAAAAGCCACAAATCAGCCTAAGCTTGATTTGTGGCTTTTGCATTTCTATCTTAAGGAATAAACATGGCATCACCAAAGCTGAAGAAGCGGTAGCCTTCTTGGATGGCGTGGTGGTAGGCTGCTAGATTTTATTTTTAATGATAAATATACCTTTTATAACCATGTAAAATACAATTATCGAAATAAGAATAGTTAGGCTAGGTAACCACAAACCGGAATATGCAATGATTCCCTGCCCGAACAGCTTAGCGATATAATGAACAAAATAAATGATTATAAAATTAAACATAGTCGAAACAAGGATAATGATAGAAGCGTGAAAAATTGACTCCGTTAGCCTTATTTTTAGCAACTGTTGCTTTGATGTTCCTAATATTTGAAGTTGGATAATCTCTTTGAAATCTTGGTTTGATGATATGATACTAATAGAAATCGTATTAGCAAGAATGAGAAGAATTGGTGCAAGCATGTATGCAATAAAGGAAGCTCGTGCTTCATAAATGGCGTTTTCTGTACCTGCAAAGACATACATATTTTGTGTAAAGATCATAAAACCAGAAGTGAGAGTCACTCCCATAGTTAGAGAGGTTTGTAGACTCTTTAAATAGTTTGGGTTTTGGAGTAAATTCCAGAATCCAGTATTATATGCATAGTGTTTCGAGTTGAAAAATTTATGGATGATTCTTAACACTAGTATTTGTACTTGCGGAGAAATGATTTGAATAATAAACAAGTGAAGTATGAGTAAGTAAAGTATCCCGGAAGACTGGGGGAGTATTTGCTCTGGAGATCTATCAGACACATCAGATGTGATATAAAAGGCACATAGAGCCCAGAGTTTAGAAACAAGTCTTAAAAATAGAAAATAGCTTAGAATTGTGTCTTAAACACATTGATTCTAAGCTATTTTTTTGGTATCTGAAAACCACTAGCTGTGCTAGTGGTTCAAAAGAGCTTTAAGCGGTGTATTAAAAAAGACTCCCTAAGGTGTTATATTAGATATGGTTTCCCGACCACATATCATAACACGAAAGGAGTCCCCCTGATGAAACAGGATAATAATAGTTTAGCACATACAACATGGAATTGTAAGTATCACATAGTTTTTGCTCCGAAATATCGTAGACAAATTATTTATGGAAAATACAAAGCAAGTATTGGACAAATAATACGAGAATTATGTGAACGAAAAGGAGTCACAATTCATGAGGCAGAAGCCTGTAAGGATCATATCCATATGTTGGTAAGTATTCCACCCAAATTAAGTGTTTCATCATTTATAGGCTATCTTAAAGGAAAGAGCAGTTTAATGATATTTGATAGACATGCAAATCTCAAATATCGATATGGCAATAGAAAATTTTGGTGTAGAGGATATTACGTAGACACAGTTGGTAGGAATCAGAAGCGAATAGAAGAATATATTCGTAATCAATTACAAGATGACGTGATAGCGGACCAATTAAGCATATTCGAGGAGTACGATCCATTTACGGGTCAGAAAAATATAAGGAAGTAAGATAGAAAGGGACCCGCTAGCCGGGTCAGCTGGGTAAGTGGTGCATAAGGGAAACCCTTCGGACAAGCCTTTAGGCTTTGGCCGGTAATAGAGGCTTTCAGCCGAAGAACAAACCACCCGTTCTCACGGGTGGTTTTGATTAATTGTTTAGAGTGGGGTATTTTGCTGTCACTATTCTCAATGAATAAACATGGCATCACCAAAGCTGAAGAAGCGGTAGCTTTCTTGGATGGCGTGGTGGTAGGCTGCTAGGGTTTGTTCGCGGCCAGCGAAGGCTGAGACCAGCATGACGAGGGTTGATTTTGGTAGGTGGAAGTTGGTTGAGAAGGCGTCTACGACTTGCCACTGGTAGCCAGGTTTGATGAAGATGTTGGTCCAGCCACTGGCTTCAACGAGTTTACCTTGGTTGTCTCGGGCAACGGTTTCCAGGGTTCGGATAGTGGTGGTACCGACAGCGACGACTCGGTTTCCGGCTTCTTTCACCTGATTCAAGGCTTGAGCTGTTTGGTCTGAAATGGTGTAGTATTCCGAATGCATATCGTGGGTTTCCACATCATCCACGGATACGGGGCGGAAGGTTCCTAGTCCGACATGGAGGGTGAGGTAGTGGATTTGAACACCTTTAGCTGCGATGGCTTCCAACAATTCTGGTGTAAAGTGAAGTCCCGCGGTTGGGGCGGCGGCAGAGCCATTTTCTTTGGCATAGACGGTCTGGTAGCGTTCACGGTCTTCTAATTTTTCATGAATATAAGGAGGAAGGGGCATCTCGCCGAGGCTCTCCAGAATTTCCAAGAAGATTCCCTCATATTGGAATTGGATGATGCGACCGCCATGTTCTAATTCTTGGATCACTTCAGCTTGAAGACGGCCGTCTCCAAATTCAATCTGAGCGCCAACTTTTAGCCGTTTGGCGGGTTTGGCAAGAACCTCCCATTGATCGCCTTCTGTATTTTGCAAAAGCAGGAGTTCCACATGACCACCGGTCTCTGTTTTTTGTCCATAGAGACGAGCTGGTAGCACGCGCGTGTTGTTGAGAACGAGCGCATCGCCTGGATTCAGGTAGTCAATCAGATGGTCAAAATGGCTGTCCGTCATCTCCCCACTCTCCCGGTCCAAGACCAGTAAGCGGGAGGAGGAGCGATCCTCGAGTGGAACCTGAGCAATCAGCTCTTCCGGTAATTCAAAGTCAAAATCACTAGTTTTCATATTGGATCCTTATAGTTGATAAAATAAAAAGAAATAGTAGAGCAGAAGCAGGAAAGGTGTGCTCACCAAAAGAAAGGCTAGAAAGCTTAAGAGAAAAACCAACCAAGCCTTAATTTTGTAGCCCCAAAAATAAAGGGCTAGAAAAAGCAGAATCCCTGCTAAAAAGAGATAAGCAACAAGTTCTAACATAGGAATCATTATAGCACGCTTTAGAGAAGAAGTAACCTGAAAATTATTTCAAAAAATCGGTCTATACCAGTTGACAAAAATTGGTCTATACCATACAATAAGATTAGGAAAACACAAGGAGGAAGACTCATGATTAAAGTTGTTCGTGTCGCAAGTCAAGAAGAAGGTGGGCAAGAGGCCCTTGCTATTTTGAAGGAGAAACTTGCTGCAGGTGCTCAAACACTAGGATTGGCAACAGGCAGCAGCCCTCTCGGTTTTTATGAGGCAGTCCGGGCTAGTGATCTTGATTTTTCTCACTTAACCAGTGTGAATTTGGATGAGTATGTTGGGCTAGCGGCAGATAATCCTCAATCCTATCGTTATTTTATGGAAGAAAATCTCTTCCAAGTAAAACCATTTAAGGCGAATTACTTACCAAATGGGGAAGCTGCTGACTTAGATGTGGAATTAGCCCGTTACCAAGAAATCTTGGAAGAACATCCAGTTGATTTACAAATCCTTGGGATTGGCCGAAATGGTCACATCGGGTTTAACGAGCCAGGCACTTCCTTTGATCAAAAAACACAGGTGGTGGACTTACAAGAATCTACAATTGAAGCCAATGCCCGTTTCTTTGATAAGATTGAAGATGTTCCAACCAAGGCTATTTCGATGGGAATCAGCGATATTATGAAAGCTAAAACCATTGTTCTCTTTGCCTACGGTGCTGATAAGGCAGATGCGATTGCAGGTGCCGTGAATGGTCCTGTGACAGAAGAATTACCAGCCAGCATTTTACAAAACCACCCAGAAGTTTATATCTTTGCAGATGACGCAGCCCTTTCCACATTGGAAGACTAATGCTCAGCCCTCCTGATGCCACAATCGGAGGGCTTTTCTATTTTGTCTACTTTTGCGGAACATGGTATACTAGTAAGGCAGAAAAAATCGGAAGGAAACAGTGATGTCACGTATTGATGAAATGAAGCGGCGACGGACCTTCGCCATTATCAGTCACCCGGACGCGGGAAAAACAACCATTACCGAGCAATTGCTCTATTTTGGAGGCGAGATTCGGGAGGCTGGTACCGTAAAAGGGAAGAAGACTGGAAATTTTGCCAAGTCTGACTGGATGGATATTGAGAAGCAACGGGGAATCTCCGTTACCTCATCTGTCTTGCAATTTGACTATCTTGGCAAGCGGGTTAATATCCTAGATACCCCGGGACACGAGGACTTCTCTGAAGATACCTATCGGACCTTGATGGCAGTGGACGCAGCTGTTATGGTGGTCGATTCCGCCAAGGGGATTGAAGCTCAAACCAAGAAACTTTTTGAGGTTGTGAAACACCGCAATATTCCTGTTTTCACCTTTATTAACAAGTTGGACCGAGATGGTCGTGAGCCCCTCGATTTGCTGGAGGAGTTGGAGGAAGTTTTGGGAATTGCTTCTTATCCAATGAATTGGCCGATTGGGATGGGAAAAAGTTTTGAAGGGCTCTACGACCTTCACCATAAGCGGATTGAGTTGTATAAAGGGGAACAGCGTTTTATCGAATTTGAGCAAGCTGAGAGTCACGGGTTGGGGAACAATCCTTTCTACCAACAGGTGCTAGAAGATGTGGAGTTGCTCAGTGAAGCTGGAAATCCTTTTTCTGAGGAAGCTATCTTGGCCGGGGACCTGACCCCAGTCTTTTTCGGATCAGCACTTACGAATTTTGGGGTCCAAACCTTCTTGGAAACTTTCCTTGAATTTGCCCCAGAACCACATGGCCATCAGACGACCGAAGGTGAGTTGATCCAACCGGATGCGCCAGATTTCTCAGGATTTGTCTTCAAAATTCAGGCCAATATGGATCCGCGGCACCGTGATCGAATTGCCTTTGTGCGTATTGTATCAGGGGAGTTCGAACGTGGTATGGCCGTTACCCTACCACGAACTGGAAAAGGGGCGAAACTGTCCAATGTTACCCAGTTTATGGCAGAGTCTCGTGAAACAGTTGAAAATGCTGTGGCAGGGGACATTATCGGGGTCTACGATACTGGTACGTATCAGGTGGGGGATACCTTGACCGTTGGGAAAAACAAGTTTGAATTTGAACCCCTCCCAACCTTTACACCGGAAATCTTCATGAAAGTTTCTGCTAAAAATGTCATGAAGCAGAAGTCCTTCCATAAGGGAATTGAGCAACTAGTGCAAGAAGGGGCCATCCAGCTCTACACCAACTATCAAACCGGTGAGTATATGCTAGGGGCAGTCGGCCAACTGCAATTTGAAGTTTTCAAACACCGGATGGAAAATGAATACAATGCGGAAGTTGTCATGTCCCCAATGGGTAAAAAAACCGTCCGTTGGATCAAACCAGAGGATCTGGACGAACGCATGAGCTCCAGCCGGAATATTCTGGCTAAGGACCGCTTCGAACAGCCCGTATTCCTCTTTGAAAACGACTTCGCCCTACGCTGGTTCGCAGATAAGTATCCAGATGTAGAACTAGAAGAGAAGATGTAGGATATAAGAAACTATAGACACAAAACACTTCAAGCGCTCAAAGCCTTGAAGTGTTTTTTCGAAATCAAAATAAATCGGAATGGTTACCTGTTCGTGTTGCAGTTAAAATGAGGTGTCCTCTATCAATTGCATAGATGAGGAGCCAATCGGGTTCAATATGACATTCTCTAAAACCCTGATAATTTCCCTTTAGAGGATGGTCGAGATATTTTTTATCTAGTTCTATTTCTTGCTGGAGTTTACTTAAAACTGCTTCCAATTTAAGTATAGTCTTTTATTTGAAAATAACACAGTAAAAAAGCGCAAAAAAACACTATCTGTGTTATACTTAAGGCGAACATATTTAAAAATGTCTTAAGGATGTTGCCGCATCCCTAATGCTCTTGCTGCTT
>NZ_JADXDQ010000056.1:0-10720 GCF_015831295.1 Streptococcus sp. NLN64 | reverse complement strand
CTGTATAAAGTGTTGGTGCTAATATTAAATAAAGCTGCTGTTTCTTTACGTGTATGTCCCTCTTTAACATATTCAAGGACACGTTTTCTAAAATCAATTCCGTATGCCATAGGAATAGTATACCACACACAGTTTATAATCTAAAAGACTATATTGTTACTGTGATTGAGCGAGATAGACGAAGTTTGCTCCATAATCCACATGATTTTACTCGTAATCGGGAACTATCTCTCGATAAAATGTTGAATCTAATCCTTGGTATGTCCGGAAATTCTATTTCTAAGGAATTGTGGATGCCAATATTTGGACTACAGAGTCTGCTTTTGTACAAGCTCGCTGGCATGATTCTATCCCTATTTTAGCTGCAGATGGAAGTGACGTGAATATTCCTAGAAATTCAAAATATGAGGGGAGCTCTTTTCAAGGTGGTGATGGAAAGAAGTCGTATAACCTGATTCATCTTAATGTATTTTATGACCTAAACTCAGGCATTTATACGGATGTTATAGTACAAGATAAAAGAAAAGCAGATGAGCGACAGGCAGTCATTGACATGATGGAGGTATCTCCCTTTTGAATCAGCCCTGGTAGTCATGGCCAGAGGATATGAAAGTTATAACCAACCTTATGGCGCATTTTGAGGAAAAAGGATGGCAATAGATTATTCGTGTCCAGAATGGCCCGGAATCTTTTGCATCAAGGTATCATTTACCGGATACTTCAATTGAAAAAGAGGTTACTATCAAATTGTCTAGGAATCAAACAAAACAAAAGAATTATCGATTTGTCTCCCATAATTCCAGATTTGATTTCCTCTCGGACTCTATCAGCTACGGAAGTAATCCTCCATTTTATGAACTGCATTTTCGAATTATAAAGTTTCCGATAGATGAAGGACAATATGAAGTCCCTGTTACAAACTCATCCGTGCCTTTTGAGGAGATTAAAAAACTCTATGCCCGTAGATGGGGCATAGAGACAAGTTTTAGAAATCTAAAGTATAGTATTAGACTTCCTGCAAAACAGTGATGGAACTTGAGATTCATCGAAGTTATCACTTGAAAAAAGACTGAGTCACAAGATATTGCAGTGAGGTTATACGATATTTCTTGCTGAGAAATTGGAGCAAATACATTAGTTCCGCAGGAAGTCTATTATAGGACTGGTTAATTTTCATGCAAAGAAGAAGGAAGGTGTTCTTCAAGAACTCTATGCACGTTTTACAGAGTTTAACTTCTGTAAGTGGATCATCATGAAAGTTAGTGATACAATGCCGAACTTGGAAAACTACCGAACTTGCTTTTCTGATGCGGTTTATGCCTGCAAACAATTTCTTAAAAACAGGCTCACTTCTTCTAAATTGAAAACTTACATAGAAAGACATGTATCAATCATTTGTCCAGGTCGGACGTTTAAAAGGCGACTGAAAAATCAATCAGTAGTAAGCTTCATCTATAAAGAATCATAATTTTTTTAAAAGGCTTAAAAAAACCTTATTTGGCATGCACAAAAAGACCACTTTCGAAACTCCTATGTAGATTTGGACTTTCAAAACCGGTCTTATTCTAGGTTCTAGGTCTTAACTTAATGACATTGGTAATCTAGCCTGTTTTTTTTAAGGTCTTGTTCGACAACCACTAACATTTATAGACAAAGCAACAATTGACCGTAGATTTGTAAATATTACTTGGCAGTGTTGGGGTATTATTCTGGCTTAATTGTGCCATTATGGATATTATAAATCTGTAAATCAACTTGTAAATCCTGTAAATGATCAAGTGAAGTTGTTGTCAAGAATGTCTGGATATCTCCACTAATTGCTTCTAGTAGGCGTGTCTGCCTCTGATTATCCAATTCACTCATAACATCATCCAACAAGAGAATTGGACTCTCTCTGGTAACATCTTTGATAAGTTGAATTTCTGCTAATTTCAGTGATAGAATCAAACTTCTTTGCTGGCCCTGACTTCCAAACTTAGCATCCATTTCATTGAGAAAAAAACGAACATCGTCTCGATGCGGACCAACACTGGTGGTTCTCTTTTTGATATCCTTTTGTCTTTTTTCTTGCAAGGCATCAATCAAGTTTTTGACAAGATATTGTAAATCTGGCTGTAAATCGATAGAGCTTTCATATTGAATTGTTAAAAATTCTCGATCATGGGATAGATGTTCTTGTTGAGTTCTAGCAACAGCTTCTAAATTAGATAAAAACTGAAGTCGATGTTGGATGACTCTAGCTCCGTATTGTGCTAGTTGTTCATCAAGGACGTCAAGGTAGTTGCTGTCCATAGACTGTCCGGATTTCAGGTAAGTATTGCGCTGTTTTAAGATATGTTGGTATTGAGAAAGTTCTGCTAGATAAGTGGGTTTAATTTGTCCCAAATCCATGTCTATAAACTTCCTTCTCAATGAGGGTGAGCCTTTAACCAGTTGTAGATCCTCAGGAGCAAAGAGGACAACATTCATATGTCCGATGTAATTGGACAGTTTAGCTTGTTTTAGGTGATTGACTTTGGTCATTCGTCCCTTGCTTGTCCAAGTTATTTCCAGAGGAAGGGTTCCTGTCAATTTTGATAAAAGTCCCTGCAAACGAAAATTATCGGTATCGAATTGTGTCAATTCTTTGTCAAGTCGCGTCCGGTGACTTCTAGTGAGGGCCAAAAAGTAGATGGCCTCTAGAAGGTTTGTTTTTCCTTGGGCATTTTGACCCAGAAAGACTGTAAGTCCAGGTGTAAATTGAAGTTTTACATCTGTGTAATTTCGGAATTGATGGATTTCCAGTTCTTTTAACCACATGATTACCTACCAGGAAACCGAACAGGTTTCCTTTTTGATTTTTCTTTATGTGAAGTTTGTTTTTTATTTAATTCCTTGACAAGTTTAGCAACACGTTCTTTTTCTGCAAGAGCTTCGCGGTGTTCTAAAATTTCTTCTTGGTTAGGAGTCACTAACTGAATTTCTATTTCTAAATTGGGAATTTGAATCTGATCTTGTAGGTAGAGTTTTTTACCTCGTCGGCTTTCTTCATTTCCATTTAGAAATACTTGATTTTCAGCTAAAAAAGCCTTCACAGCACCCCCACTATGGATAATTCCTAAGTCTTTTAAAAGGGCTTGTAATGTAATAAATTCATCAAATAATTTGTAGTCCATAATATACCTCTGGGGCTATTATAGCATACTCAATCTATTCTTGCTTTCCGGTGTGGAAAGTATGTTTTTATTGGGATTAGTGGTATAATGAAATCCTATATAGATTAAATTTCGAGGTGAATATGAAACTAGTTGACGGTGTACATTTACATGTCACAAATAGTCAAAAATTTAAAAGCAATGTTATCAAGATTCGCTTTACCTCCTCTCTGTCACGCTATTCTGTTTCAGCGAGGGCTATCGTCGCCTCCATTTTAGAAACAGCCAATAAAACTTATCCACGTTTGAAGGATTTACAAAGGCATTTGGCTTCTCTATATGGGGCTGAGTTGTCAACTTCGATTCACACAATTGGGAATTTACATATAGTTGACATTGATTTACTATTTGTGAAAGATCGTTATTTAAGTAAGAAGCAGTTTTTATTAGAAAATATCTTTGAATTGATCCACTCTGTTCTTTTCCAACCTTTGGTCGAGGATGAGGGATTCAACGAGAGCCTCTTTCTTACGGAACAACAGAATTTAATGGATTTTGTTGAAAAGGAAAGGGAGAACGATTTTAGCTTAGCTAAAGCTGAATCAATCAAGAGTTTTTATGGAAACCATCCCGACTGGTCTCTTAGCCAATACGGGACTAAGGATTTGCTAAATTCTGAAACTGCCCGGTCAGTTTATCGAGAATTTCAACGGATGTTACAATATGACCGGATTGATTTCCTATTCTTTGGAGAGTTTTCAGAATCTGCTGTTCGAGATCGAATCCAAACCTGGAGATTTGAACCAAGGAAAGATCAGGTAAATCTGCAACATTATCAACCAGAGAACAGTATAGTTCGAGAAAATTTCCAAAAAGCCTTGGGTCAACAATCTGTTTTGGATCTAGCTTACCATACCCCTGTTTTTCGTGATGAAAGTAGTTATCCTGCTTTGGTTTTGTTAAATGCGCTATTAGGACAATTCCCTCATTCTTTTTTATTCCGAAAAATCCGAGAAGAAGAAGGTCTAGCCTATACGGTCGGAAGCCAACTCCATATATTCTCTCATCTCTTCAGGATGTATATCGGTTTTGAAAAATCAAAGCGGAATCAGATTTTCAAACTAATTCGACAAGAGGTGAATCGGTTACGGCGTGGAATAATCAGTGAGGAGCAGGTATCTATGAGTAAAAAAATGCTCCTGAATTTGATGACTCAAATTGAAGATTCACCGATGGCTTCAGTGGAGCGTATGTATCAGACGTCGATGTTTGGAGCTGCTTATTCGATTGATGGATCATTCAAAAAAGCTATCGAAGCTGTGACGACAAAAGAGATCCAAGCTGTGGCTAGAAGTCTTCAGCTTCAATCCATGACATTTTTGGAAGGGAGTAATCTATGAAAGCAATAGAAGAAAAACGTTTTTCCAGTATTGATGAAAGCTTGTTTACCTATCGTTTTTCCAATGGCTTTACACTACGAATGCTCCCCAAAAAAGATTTCAAGGAACATGCTGGGTTACTAACTGTCAACTTTGGAAGTTTAGATAATCAAGCGCAAAGCTTATCTGGAATCGCTCATTTTTTAGAACACAAGATATTTGAAACCGATAGTGGGGATGATTTTTTACTTAAGTTTACAGAGTCTGCAACGGATAGTAATGCATTTACAGGGTACGGTTACACAGGCTACACTTTTTCTTCTAGTCAAGAGATTATTGAGAATTCACGATTGTTGATTGACATGCTATCCTCTTTTACAACGAGTGAAGATGCTGTTAATAAAGAGAGAGATATTATCCGCCAGGAGTTGGAAATGTACAAATCAGATCCTGATCAAGTCTTGTTTACAGAAACTTTAGCAAGGATGTATCCTAAGACGGCTTTGGCTCAAGAGATTGTGGGGACTGAAGATTCCCTAGCTCGTATTCAGTTAATGGATTTACAAAAGGTTTACAACACTTATTACAGAGCTGACAACATGGATCTGTTTTTAATTGGAGATTTTCAACCTGAATTTATCGTTGAGAATTTAGAAGTGTCTGTTTCGAAATTGACAAATCCGACGGATCTTCTTCCTCCTCGTCTTCCAATAAAGCGTGAATCTGTTATTACAGGTCAGTCTATTCGAATGGATATTTCAAAAGCAAAATTGGCGATTGGTTTACGAGGAAGTCAATCTTTACAAGGACAAGATGTATTTGTTTATAAGATTAAGTTACAACTCTTTTTTTCCATGTTGTTAGGATGGACATCCCAACGCTATCAGGATCTATTGGATTTGGGAAAGATTGATTATTCCTTTCAATTAGAAGTTGAGGTCCAGGAAGCCTATCACCATGTATTGTTTTTCCTGGATACGGATGAACCTGTTTCGTTGTCTCATCAATTGCGAACTATTGTTAGAAGGTTTCAACAATCTCGTGACCTATCTGAAGATCATTTGGATTTGTTGAAAAATGAAATGTATGGAGACTTCATCAGACAGTTGGATAACTATGATTTTATCCTTACTAATTATATGGTAGGAAAGGAGGGGGTGAATCTTTTTGACCTTCCTGCCGTTCTTCCCTCCCTTCATCTAGTTGATGTTCTCGAAGTTGGACGTGAATTTATTGAGAACTGTGACATGATGGATTTCACTGTATTACCGAATTATACCTAGAAAGAGAAGGACCTTGATATGAGAAAAGTTACTATTGGTGAAGTGCTGCGATTAGAGCGAATTCATCAGGGAAAAAAATTAAGTCAAATCCAGAAAGCTACGGACATTCAATTAGAATATTTGGAAGCTTTAGAAAAAAATGACTTTGACCAGATGCCCAGTCCCTTCTATGCCCGCTCCTTTATTAAAAAGTATGCCTGGGAATTAGGGCTCGACGATAAAATTCTATTGGCAGCTTATGAAAATGGCTCTATGGTGGCTTACGATGAAATTGAAGTTGATGAAGATAAGGGACGAACCACTCGCATCGAACGCCGTAAAATAAAATCTTATCTACCCGTCTTTTATTTTGTACTCATATCACTGGGAATTCTTGGGTCAGTAGGGTACTTTGTTTGGAATTACTCTACTAACCATGTCTCAGAAACTCCGATTACCAGCTCCAGTTCCAGTTCCAGTCAATCAGAGGAAGGGACGAATCAGTCTGAAGAACAAGATGAGAACTTAACAATTAGCATGTCTACTTACGATGGTATTACCTATGTAACAGCCTCTGGTGTTAATAAGCCTATTGATTTAAAATTGAGTCGACTTCGGAATGGCAGTTCTTGGATTACAGTCTCTGAAACGGAAGTGGCAAACGGTGTGACTTTGAATAATGCCAATCCGAGCTTTGAAGCAGAGTTGGTAACAAACTATGAATTCTATATTGGATTAGGTGATCCCACTGCGGTTGAAATGACCTTAAATGGGCAAAAAGTGCCACTTGACGATCTTCCTGCTGAGCCGATTACTCTGGTATTGCGCACCAGTTCACAGATGACTTCGTCAAGTGAAAATAGTGGCAACACAGTAGAGCAAGAGACTAACGTCACCGAAGCTAGTCTTGAGAATGACAGCTTAGAATAGTGAGATAGCAATGAAAAAAGAAAATATCCCTAATTTACTTACCTTGATACGGATCGCCATGATCCCTCTATTTATTCTTTTACTTAGTTTGCCAGGTCGGTCAGACCTGCACTGGTTAGCGGCTCTTATTTTTGCAGTGGCTAGTTTCACTGACTACTTAGATGGTTATTTGGCCAGAAAGTGGCAAGTTGTTTCAAATTTTGGGAAGTTCGCAGACCCAATGGCGGATAAATTACTGGTAATGTCTGCCTTTATCTTGCTAGTAGGTCTAGATTTCATTCCTGCCTGGATTGCGGCTCTGATTGTCTGCCGTGAATTAGCCGTAACGGGCTTGCGCCTACTCCTTGTTGAACAAGGGGGGACTGTTTTGGCCGCAGCCATGCCAGGGAAAATTAAAACCTTCTCTCAAATGTTTGCCATTATTTTCTATCTTCTCCATTTTCACCTATTAGCTGACATAACACTCTATATCGCTTTATTCTTTACGCTTTACTCTGGATACGACTACTTCAGAGGCGCGTCCTTCTTGTTTAAGGATACATTTAAATGAAAAAAAAGAAAATCGAAGTTCGTAAACTCAGCTTCCGTTACCAAAAAGACAATGAACACCCTACCCTGAATCAGGTTGAGTTTCACGTGAAACAAGGAGAATGGATGTCGATTGTCGGACATAATGGGAGTGGCAAATCCACCCTTGTACGACTGATAGATGGACTTCTAGAAGCAGATGAAGGCCAAATTATCATAAATGGAGAACCTCTGACAGCAGAAAACATTTGGGAAAAAAGACAGCAAGTAGGTATTGTTTTTCAAAATCCAGATAATCAGTTTGTCGGAGCAACTGTAGAGGATGACGTAGCTTTCGCCTTGGAAAATAATCAAGTTCCAAGAGAAGAAATGCAAAATCGTGTAGAAGCAGCCCTGAAAGCCGTGAATATGTGGGAGTTTCGTGAACGGGAACCTGCACGACTATCCGGAGGACAGAAGCAGCGTGTTGCCATTGCAGGTGTACTGGCCCTACAACCCGAAATTATCCTCCTCGATGAGGTCACTAGCATGTTAGATCCAGAAGGTCGCCAGGAATTAATGGAGACTATTTCTCATATTCGGAAGCAGGAGGATTTAACGATAGTTTCTGTTACCCATGACTTAGAGGAGGTGACACTTAGTGACCGAGTCTTGGTGATGAAAAACGGACAGGTGGAATCTATCCAGACACCAGGAGAACTCTTTCAACGTCAAGGTTTAGAAGCACTGGGTTTAGATGTCCCTTTTTCCAGTCAACTTCTAAAAGAGCTGGATTTGGGGCCAAATAGCCCGACATATTTATCAGAAAAAGAATTGCAGGATTATCTATGGGAATTAGAGTTTCCAATGTAAGTTATAGTTACCAAGCAGGGACGCCTTTTGAAGGACCAGCTTTATTTGATATTGATTTAGACATTGTTGAGGATCAATACACTGCGATCATTGGACACACTGGAAGTGGTAAGTCAACGCTTCTACAATTGTTAAATGGTTTGTTACTCCCAACTAAAGGTCACTTACAAGTGGGCACATTGATTTTGGAAGCCGGTCGTAAACAGAAGGATATTAAGCAGGTTCGGAAAAAAATCGGATTGGTTTTCCAATTTCCTGAAAGCCAATTGTTTGAAGAAACTGTGTTAAAAGATGTTGCTTTTGGTCCACAAAATTTTGGTATATCCCAGGAGGAAGCTGATCGAATTGCTAGAGAAAAGTTATCAATGGTTGGCATTCAGCCTGAGTTCTTTGAACGAAGTCCCTTTGAGCTTTCTGGTGGTCAAATGCGTCGTGTCGCCTTGGCAGGGATTTTAGCCATGGAGCCTGAAATTTTGGTTCTAGATGAGCCGACAGCAGGACTTGATCCAGCAGGACGTAAAGAATTTATGCAGTTATTTTCTGATTTGCATGCCCAGGGAATTGGAATAATCTTGGTGACTCACCTGATGGATGACGTGGCTAATTATGCAGACTATGTGTATCTTCTTTCAAAGGGGCGATTGGAAGCTCAAGGGGTTCCTAGTGAATTATTTCAAGATGTGGAAAGGATGGAAAGGCTACACTTAGGTCTTCCCAAAATTACTCGCTTTGCCTTAGCGTTGAGAGAACGTGGATACCCTTTTGATCGGTTGCCAACAACTTTGAAGGAATTTAAGGAGGTTTTCCATGGATAAGTTGATTCTAGGTCGGTATATTCCAGGCTCCTCCTTTATTCACCGTCTAGATCCAAGGGCTAAACTTTTGGGAATGTTTGCCTTTGTTCTGATGATTTTCTGGGCTAACAATTTTGTTACAAATGTTCTTGTTTTGTTAGTGACGGCATGTCTTTTATTATTATCAGGTTTACCCTTGAAAGTTTATTGGGACGGCTTGAAACCTATGTGGTTTCTGATTTTATTTACAATTTCTTTCCAACTATTTACTCTAAACTCTGGCGACCCCCTACTTCAATGGGGATGGTTGACAATAACTGACAAAGGATTGATTCAGGCTGCGATTATTTTTATTCGGTTCTTGACAATTATATTGTGGTCCACAGTCTTAACCTTGACAACAATGCCCCTTACCTTGGCGAGAGCGATCGAATCCTTATTGAAACCCTTAAAAGTGGTCCGTTTTCCGGTACAAGAAGTTGGTTTAATGTTGTCAATGAGTTTACGATTTATTCCTACGTTGATGGATGATACTGTAAAGGTTATGAACGCACAGAGAGCGCGTGGTGTTGACTTTGGGGAGGGAAATCTTCTCGAAAAGGCTAAATCGTTTATTCCGATTTTAATTCCTCTCTTTGCTTCGAGCTTTAAACGGGCGGATTCTTTGGCGACTGCCATGGAGGCACGTGGTTATCAGGTTGGTGCTGACCGTACAAGTTATCGTAAACTTACTTGGAAATCAGCAGATAGCTTGTCAATCTTTTTACTCTTCTGTCTAGCTCTGGCTTTGTTTTTCCTTAAAAATTAGCATTTATTACAGAAAAACGCTGTAAATATCATCTCCTTGTAACAAACGTTACCTTTTCTATAAAAAAGAGTAATAAACACTTTGTATGATAGGGATAGATAAAAAGGAGATAAGAATGCGTAAAGAACAAAAACAAAAGTATAGAAACTTTGGAATTCTAACAGCTGCATCAGCCCTTGTAATTGGAGGGACTGTACTAGCAGAAAACTATACTGGAAGTAAAGAAATAGCATCTTCAACAATCGTAAAGAAAGAAACAGTATCTTCAAGTACTGTTTACAAAGCTTCATCTTCTCAAGTGAAATCATCATCTAAGAGAGAAGTAAAAGTACAAGAGGAAACAGCAACTAGTGCAGAGTCAAAAGTTGCAACTGAAGTTGAACTTTTGAAAGCGAATCCTTCAAGCAATTCTACAGAGACTACTCAAGTAACTGCATTGGTAGATACAGCGGAAAATCATACTTATACAGCTCCAGCAAGCTTACCAGTTGCTCAAGTAAACTCCTCAACTACAGCAGCGGGTTCAATTGTTCTGGCCAATGGAAATACTGCTGGTGAACACGGACAATACGCAGCTGCTCGCATGGCAGAATTAACGGGTGTTTCAGTTGCAACATGGGAAAATATTATTGCTCGTGAATCAAACGGAGATATCTATGCAGCTAATGCTTCGGGTGCAAGTGGACTTTTCCAAACCATGCCAGGTTGGGGTTCAACAGCCAGTGTTGAAGATCAAATTCAAGCTGCCTACAATGCTTATAGCAATCAAGGACTTGCTGCTTGGGGTTATTAATATACAAATTATAGAAAAAGAACGCCTAGAGATTTGGGTCTCAGGCGTTTTTCCGGTACGACGGGCATGTCGTACATCTGAGGTGTAAGTCCTCTGTGGGCACCTGCTACCGGTGAACCCAATAGCGACTCCCAAGCCTGACTATCGTGAGGTAGCGGGGAGAGGAAGGGATAGCGAAATCGTGGCTCTACGAACAGAAACGTGATAGTAAGGCGTATGTGGAGGATAAGGGGGCCGGAA
>NZ_JADXDQ010000055.1:0-11091 GCF_015831295.1 Streptococcus sp. NLN64 | reverse complement strand
GCATACGCTCAAGGCCTTGACACAAAATCCCCTTCTCTTTGCTTCACAACTAGGCTCAGCAGGCATCAATCTGCCAAATAAATTGTCCTATTTTTAGAAAAATGGTTGACAAATGGTAGAAAAATCTTTGGGGGAGATTTTGAGCTTGCTGCTAAAACTTTCGAAGAATGTTTCAAATAAGTAAGGCAAGACGAGCTAACACAGTGCTAAAAGATAAACTAAAACTGTAGAATTGATTTCCATCGAGTATCGCCACAGTCATCCTATGACTAGAAAGGAGGATCAGATGGAATTTAAGAAAATTCTTTCCGATCCCTTAGAATCGGTTTTTGCAGTGAGCCACCTGCAGCATCCTGATGCAGAATTTCTTTTAGTTGCCTCGGAAGGAAAAGAAGGGGCTTGTTTTGCTTATGATGTAGGGAATCAGTTCTCGAAACAGCTTGTTTGGGAAGGTTTGGGAGGGACTAAGTCTATTGTTCAGGTACCGAATAGTCTTGATTTTATAGCGACTCAAGGATTTTATCCAGAGTACGATGGAGCTCATTGTCAGTTGGTATACGGAAGCTACCAGAATGGGTCTTGGGACATTCATCCCATGCAAGTTTTTCCTTATCTCCAGAACTTTGATTTGATTCCATCAAAAGATGGGCAGGGAATCCACTTTGTGGGAACAACGATTGCAAATTCTAAGTTATTTGCAGAGGATTGGTTGGATCCTGGAAAACTCATTGTTGGTAAATTAAATATCCAGCAACAAACTCTGGAGGAAGTGTCTGACTTACCTCTACGTTTATTGAAAGTGCATGGCTATTTCCCAGCTCAGGAGGATGGTTATTCATTTATCAGCGCAGTTGAGGGAATCTTTAAACTTACTTTACCTGAAAGTCTGGACGCTCCTTGGAAGTTGGAACAGGTCTTTGATCAGGAAACCAGTGATTTGGTTGAGGTAGATTGGTCTGGTCCTAATGCCAGAGATAAAGCCATGATTCAAGGATTTCACGGGGATCAATTCAGGGTCTTAAATGCAGTTTTCCAAAAGGAAATCTATCGTTATCCAGAACCAACTCCTTTTGGGCACGCCCTTTGGGCGGGCTATTTAGCCCAAAAGGCATCTATACTATTTGGTTATCGAGAAGGGAAGGCTGAATTGATTCTCCTCCAAATGAAGGAGGACGGTATTGAGAGTCAGGTGGTAGAAGCAGGTGTTGGAGCCAGCAATGTGCTTGGATTTTCCGTTGAGGGGGATGCCTATATTTTTTCTGCTAACCATGGTCAAAATCAGGTCGTCTTATATCAAATACTAGAATAAAAAAGCTGGCAGGAATTGATCCGCCAGCTTTTTAGGGTAGAAAAAACTCGGAAGGGCTCCGAGTTACAATGCTAATTGCCGGGATTGAACCGGCGACCTCATCCTTACCATGGATGCGCTCTGCCAACTGAGCTAAATCAGCAACTTACCTACTTAGTATACAAGATGACCAAGTAGGTGTCAATAGGTTTTGAAAACTTTTTTGAAAATTTAGCGGAATTTAAACCCCTCATAGATCAACTCAAGTTTTGGGTTGATCTTGTGGATTTGTTTGCTGAGAGCAGCCATCATAGGTTGAGGGCCACACATGAAGACAGTTCCTGATTCTGGAAGGCTTTCCTGTTCAAAATCGAGGTAGCCGTCAACCTGACTGTTGACGAGGTGTAGGCGAAAATGAGGGTTTGTCTTTGCTTCTTCTTGAAGCAGATCAAGGTGAATCGCATTTTCTTCCCCTGTATAAGCATAGTAAAGATCGATTTCTGCCTCTAGTTTTTGAGCCTGGCGAAGCCCTGCTAAGAAGGGCGTCAAACCAATTCCGCCGGCAATCCATACTTGGCGCTTTTGTCCTTGTTGGAGGAGCATATGCCCATAAGCCCGATCGAGTGCAACCTTATGGCCGACTTTCAAGTTGTTATAAAGGTTGGCGGTGTGGTCACCAGAATTTTTAATGGTAAACTGAATGGTTTTTCCATGTCCTCCAGAGATAGAAAATGGATGGGCTCTGGTTTCAAAACCTTCTTCTCGGATTTGCAGAAATGCAAATTGTCCGGCTTCAAAAGGGAAGTTTTTTTGTAATTGCAGAGTTAGTTCAATGGTATCATGGTTTATTTTTTCAATTTTTGCAACTTTACCAAAATAGGAAAAACCAAAGGTTGGGTAATAAATCATGATGTAGAAGGCGGAGGCAAAACCAACAAGTATGAAATAGTTCGTTACAATTCCAAGAGGTGTAAAGGTTAAGACGAGATTCCCCATCAGCATATAGACATGGTGAACCGCAAATAGATATCCAAAAAAGACCAATCGATGAATCCAACGCCATGTTTCGTAAGGGATTTTTTTACCGAGGTAGGCAAGAAGAATGAGGATCAAAAAGATTGCCAGGCTATAATTTCCCATTCGGACACCGACAACTTCTCCTAGACGTGGTGGTACTAGACCGACCATGCCAATTCGATGGAGAAGCATGAGAACCAAGGCGAAGCAAGCTAAAAATTTATGCAAAGCATACATGTTTTCCAGACCATGAAAGAGTTTCTCGAGCCATAAAGCCCGGGTAGTGAGTAAAAAAGTGAGGGAGAGGGCTGTTAGAGCCAGAGCTGGTATGATAAACATCGTTAAGCCAGCCTGCGCCCAAACCCAAGCGGTTATGGCAAAGGAAAAGAGCAGAAGGAAGATTCCTTTTAACGATTTCATGTAATACTCCTATCTAGAATAAAATCTTTTCTAGTCTATCAAAAAAGAATCCCCATAAGCAAGAAATGTGCTTGTGGGGAATGCAGTTCTTTATGGGTTTGTTAAGTTTCTCTCTGAGGTTTCCTTACGAACTTCCTGTCGGAGTTGTAGGAAAAATTGTCCAAATTTAAACAGCAAATCTCTTTGTTCGGGACTCAACGTTTGGCTTCGTTGGATCACTTTAAGAATAGGACTGATGGCGTTTCGTTGGAAAAAGACATTAATGGAGGTGATACCTTCCTCCTCTAAGAGTGAGAAAAAGGTTTGGATAACGTTTGCGAGCTCTTTGTCTGGCACTTGTTCAACCAGATGAAGCATGGTTTGCGCGAGTTGTTGACTTCCTGTAGAAAGCTTGTTTTTTCGTTTAAACTGATGGTCTTCAATTTCCCAAGTAAAGGTATTGTGTTGAGCCATCCCGTTTCGAACAGAGCTTTGAATGATATGGGCAGGAGCTTGGGAATAGAGGAGGACGCCAACTACTGAGTTTTCTGGAATATACCGTTGAATTTTTGGGTGAATATTCTGGTAACTATTACTGCTGAGAATATTGGTGTGAAGGCCAGGTCCATCGAAGGAGTAGATATGACTCAGCTTTTTTTGAAACTCTTCCTTGGCTTGACTAGCGGCATAGATAGCTAAATTACCGCCCTTTGAGTGACCTGTAATGACAATATCCCCTTCTAATTTTTGTAAAGCCTGATCTAGATAGGATTTAGCCAAGTATTGGGCGGGGACTTCGTCCAAATAAGACATGAGCAAGTCCTCTTTCCAACCGACCAAACTGTCGTCGGTTCCTCGAAAGGCCAGGACATAGGTTTGGGGTTTGAGGCAAAAGATGATCGCTGAGAACTGAACATTTTCTTCAGACTTGATAATATTTTGAAATCCAACCAGCTTGAGGTTTTTGTAACGCTTGCTTGCGACCATAGCTTCCAATAACGAATAACGCTCCGTCATGAGGGGAGATGGATCATGGGGGAGTTTAGGCGCTAAGTCAACTAGCCTTTTGGCTTCATGTGGCGAAAAGCTTGAAGGGACTAGGTCATCAAAAGGTAGGTAACTCAGCTCAGCTAAAAGGAGATAGTCGATTTCCCCATAAGGGCGATCGTAGAGATCATCATACTGGACCTCGTTTATATAGTCTAAGGTGTTCATACGGTTTCCACTTTCTGACTAGCTCGAAAGAGGGTGAAGGAGGTGAAGAAACCTACTACGACGATAACCCAGCTCAAAACGGTGAGAGAGAGGCTTTGGACCAGAGTAGCAGCAATAATAACTCCGATAACACCACCAAGAATCATCCAACTAAGCCCTTTTTTATAATAGGAGTCGTTTTTCATAAAGGTCATGCTTGAAACGGGCATAAGGGCTGCACAGGAGGTCATCATGATAGGGAAGGCTGCTAGAGGGTTCATTCCTAGCAGATAGACCATCACCATACAGGGAGAGTATAGCCCCACACCAGCCGACATGAGTGCCCCAAGAATAAAGTTTCCAATGATACCAATAAGGAGCTTCCAACCAGTCAAGCCCATGGCAGTATTGCCAGAACCAAGGGAGTCGACAAGTCCCGTGATTCGTCCTAGCATGATGAGACTCGTAAGAAACATGGCAATGCTGACGGTTGTAAGGATAAACTTCTTGTCTAGGTGACTGACGATCTCACTCCCTAGTTTTCCACCGATTGTAGCAGCGGTAACCATTGAAATCAAGGTTAAAGCATCTACTTGAACCACACTAATGAAAAAGAGGGCTTCAACCAGAGTTGGAAGGGTGTGCATAACATTGAGCGTTCCTGGAAGTTGTCGGTCGTCGTCCAAGTAGCGAGCTGCGCGAAAGAGGGTGGTAGTGGTGAGGAAGGATCCAATTCCAAGAGTGTCTAGAAAATCGGCGATGAATCCAATAAAAAACCCGGTAACAGCCTTAGGGCCAGTTTCAAAAAGTTCCCGAAGGCTGGCTCTCCGACCAAGAGCGGTTAAGTAGATCAGGCATAGGACGATCAGAATCGTCAAGATCATAGTAACGATAAGAATTCTCCTTTCAGAATTAAAAGGGAAAGAGCCGACTTCACAAAATCCTGTTTAGGTAGAGGTAGCCCTCCTTCCACTATAGTGCAATGCAGTATGACTAGAGTATAAGTATACCATAGAATCGACAGTGACTAGTGGGATAGCGAACTCTGCTTCCAGATTCGCAAGGTGGATTGAATTTTATTTTTCAGCTATTTATACGAACAAAAGGGATGGGCATGTGATAGAATAAGGAGTATTTGAAAAAGGGAGTAGAATATGAAAGCATTTCGAAAAAAAGATGGGAGCCAAACTCGAACTGAAATGCGGCGCCATCTGGGTCTGAGAGACCTACTATTTTTAGGCACGGGAGCGATGGTGGGGACTGGGATTTTCACCATTACCGGTATTGGAGCAGCAACCTTAGCTGGACCAGCCTTGGTGATTTCCATTATCATATCTGCCTTCTGTGTGGGCTTGTCCGCCCTCTTCTTTGCAGAATTTGCATCACGAATCCCAGCATCAGGGGGAGCTTATTCTTATATCTATGCTGTCTTTGGGGAGTATCCTGCTTGGATGGTGGGCTGGTTTACCATTTTGGAGTATATGATGGCTGTGTCAGGTGTGGCTGCAGGTTGGGGTGGTTACCTCAAGGGATTGTTAGCCTCCTTTGGTTGGGAATTTCCTCAGGCCTTGAGTGGGACCTTTAACCCAGCGGCAGGGACTTACATTGACCTGTTGCCTGTTCTGGTTGTTGCGTTTGTGACGGCTGTGGTCCTCTTGCAATCTAAAACGGCCCTGCGCTTTAACTCATTGCTGGTAATCCTGAAGTTTTCCGCCCTTTTCTTATTTGTTTTGGCAGGAGCTTTTTATATCAAACCTGCTAACTGGGCTGATTTTGCACCTTTTGGTTTTGGTTCTCTCTATGGAGCTAAGACAGGGATTATGGCGGGGGCTTCCTTGATGTTCTTTAGCTTTTTGGGGTACGAATCTTTGTCAATGGCAGTGGATGAGGTGAAGGAGCCACAGAAAAATGTTCCGCGTGGGATTGGTTTGGCCTTGATTTTTGTAACCCTGATGTACATCCTAGTGACCCTTGTTTTGACAGGGATTGTGCCTTATGATCAGCTCAATGTGGCGGATGCGGTGGCCTTTGCCTTGAGGAGTGCGGGGTTAACGTGGGCGGCTAACTATGTTTCCCTGGTAGCGATTTTAACCTTAATCACGGTTTGCATTTCGCTGACCTACGCCCTTTCTCGGATGATCTATTCCATTGCGCGTGATGGTCTTTTGCCTCAGGCTTTTAGGAATCTAAATCCTGTCAGCAAGGTGCCGACCAATGCAACTCTTTTAGTGGGAGTTTTTGCGGCCATCTTTGCGGGAATTTTCCCTTTAGCCAGTCTAGCTTCCTTCCTAAATATTGTGACGCTGGCTTATTTGATTATTTTGGCTTTGGGTCTCATTCGTTTGCGTCAAACGCAGGGGATGCCGAAAGGACAGGAGTTTAAGACGCCACTTGTTCCTTTGCTACCCATTTTATCGATCCTTATCTGCCTGTCCTTTATGGTGCAGTATGATGGCCTAACCTGGGTTGCTTTTGGAATTTCGATTATTTTGGGAAGCCTAATTTATTTCCTATACGGACAGAAGCATTCGATCCTAAATTCATAATAGAGCTAAGAAACGTCGATCTTTGGAGATTGGCGTTTTTATCTTTCAGGAATCTCCTTTCTTTTTTGCCTGGATAGCCTTAGCATGATACAATGGTAACAGCAGGTTGAAAGGAGCTTTTTATGAATCAGTTAACAACCATGTTGGATCAAGAGTTTGGTCTTACCTTTCAAGATACAACACTCTTAGAAACAGCTTTTACTCATACTTCCTATGCCAATGAGCACCGTCTCTTAAACATTTCACATAATGAACGTTTGGAATTTTTAGGAGACGCTGTTCTACAGCTTTTGATTTCCGAATATCTGTATGCTCGTTTTCCGGAAAAACCGGAAGGGGAGTTGTCTAAACTTCGGTCGATGATGGTCCGAGAAGAAAGTCTTGCTGGTTTTTCCCGGGATTGTCAATTTGACCAATATATCCGCTTAGGGAAAGGGGAGGAAAAAAATGGAGGCCGTTCCCGCGAGACGATCTTAGGCGATCTCTTTGAAGCCTTTCTAGGTGCCCTGCTTCTAGACCAAGGTGTGGAAGCCGTTCGAACCTTTATAGCCACTTACATTATCCCCAAAATTGAAAAAGGACAGTTTGAGCGCGTGGTGGACTATAAAACTCACCTTCAAGAACTGCTCCAGGCTGGGGGTGATGTCCAGATTCGCTACCAAGTTCTAAAAGAATCGGGGCCTGCTCATGCCAAAGAATTTCTAGTTGGAGTCTTTCTGAATGACCAAGAATTGGCTAGAGGGTTGGGACGTTCCAAGAAATTAGCCGAACAGGAAGCAGCTAAAAAGGCTGTTGCAGAAAGGGAAGCGCATGTACTTAAAGGAAATTGAAATCCAAGGTTTTAAATCCTTTGCCGACAAGACCAAAGTGGCCTTTGACGATGGCGTAACCGCCATCGTCGGGCCCAATGGCTCTGGGAAAAGTAATATTACAGAGAGTCTGCGTTGGGCCTTGGGAGAATCCAGTGTCAAAAGCCTCCGTGGAGGCAAGATGCCGGATGTTATTTTTGCGGGAACGGAAGCTCGTTCCCCCCTTAACTATGCCCGGGTGCGGGTAACCTTGGACAATCAGGATCAGTACTTGGCTGGTCAAGGGGAGCAGGTTCAGATTGAACGGCAGATTTTCCGGAATGGAGATAGTGAGTACCGGATTGATGGACGCAAGGTGCGTTTAAAAGACATTCATGAGCTTTTTATGGATACCGGTTTGGGAAGGGATTCCTTTTCGATCATTTCCCAGGGAAAAGTCGAAGAAATCTTTACGAGTAAGCCTGAGGAGCGTCGGGCTATTTTTGAAGAAGCTGCGGGTGTTCTCAAGTACAAAACGCGTCGTAAGGAAACAGAAAATAAACTCAAGCAGACCCAGGAAAACTTGGACCGCTTGGAGGATATTCTCTACGAACTTGAATTGCAGTTACCTCCCCTCAAAGAGCAGGCGGAGGTTGCCCGCCGTTTTCAAGACTTAGATGGTCGGCGGTACCAAGCCACTTTGGATTTTATCCTAGCGCAATTGGATCAAGGGAAACGCGAATTAGATCAAGTGGTTGCGGCTTTAACGGAGGTTGAGGGCAAGTTGGCGTCTTTCAAGGAGCAGCGTTTGAGCTTGGAGGAGGAGCTACAGGTCTGTCGAACCAAGGCGCAAGCTGTTGAAGGGGAGATGGCTAAGAAGCAGGAAGATTTATTGGCCTTGACTTCTTTGGTGGCGGATTATCAAACCAAGCAAGCCTTGCTGAAGCAGGAACGTCAACAATCGGGTCAGGCGGAAGCTGAAGGGCGCAAGCGTCTCGCTGAACTGACTCAGGAAGAATCTACTCTCAAACAAGCCCTTCAAGACTTAGAGGAGGGATTGGCTTCGGAGGCTCAAGCCTTGGCTTTACTGAAGGATGAGGAGAAGGGACTTCGTGACCGTCTCAGTCAAGCAGATGACCCAGAAAGTCATTTGGAGCAACTGCGTGAACATTACTTGGAACTCCTACGCAAAGAAGCAGATTTGAGCAACCAGGCGACGAGTTTAGAAACGCAATTGGAAGCTCAGGAAGCCCAGGATTCTCAGCGAAGTCAAGAGCGGCAAGAGCTGGGGCAGCAGTTGCAGAAGGCAGAAAGTCAAACCCAGCGTTTGAAGTCAGAACTAGAAACTGTCGAAAGAGAATTAGGGGCTGCGCTTAAGGACTATCAAGATCGTGAGGCAAAACTCGTCCAGCTTCGTCAATCCTATCAGCAGCAACAGGAAACTTATTTCGGTCAGATGGAAACAGTCCGCAAGTTGGATGCCCGTCGGGAGAGTTTAGGAAATATTCTCGCCAATCATTCCAATCTCTACGCAGGTGTTCGGAGTGTTCTGGCCGCCCAAGACCGACTTGTGGGGATACGTGGGGTGGTTAGTGAACACCTAACCTTTGACCTACGCTTCCAGCAGGCCTTGGATGTGGCCTTGGGAGCTAGCAGTCAACACCTGATTGTGGAAGATGAAGAAGCAGCGACCCAGGCCATTCGCTATCTTCAGGAAAAGCGGGCTGGTCGGGCTACCTTCCTTCCATTGACACGGATTCAGGCCCGGACCATTTCGGACCAGCAATCAGCGACCCTGGCTCAGGCACCCGGATTTTTGGGGATGGCGGTTGATGTGATTCACTTTGATCCGGAATTGGCGGGAATCTACGGTAATCTTTTGGGAACCATTGCGATTTTTGAAAGCATTGACCAGGCTCGCCAAGCGGCCCGTAGTCTCAACTACCGCCTGCGTTTGATCACCCTGGATGGTTCGGAAATTCGTGCTGGTGGCGCCTATGCCGGAGGAAGTCAGCGGAACAACCAGAGCCTGCTGCTGAAGCCAGAATTGGAGCAGGTTCAAGCGCAGCTGCAAGCAGCCCAAGTTGATTTACGACAGTTAGAACAATCCTTGGCCCAAACCAAAAAAGAGGTCGACGCTGGTCAAGCTGACCTCGAACAGCTCAAAACGGATGGCGAAGCTCTTCGGCTTCGGGAACAAGCGACTCGCCTCAATTGGGAACAGGCTCAGAGTGATTACCAACGCCTGAAGGAGCTTTTGCGAAATCAGCAAGAAAGACTTGGGGAAAATGCGCCTGCCCAGTTGCAAGAAAGACTGGAATCGTTACAAGAAACTCTCAGAGAAGTCGGACTAGACAAGGTCAAACTGGAAGCCGATCTAGAAGCGCTTCGTGAAAACAAGGACGCTCATCGTGATCAGGTTAAGGCCTTGGAAGAGAAACTTCAGAACTTGCTAGTGGAACAGACAGGTAAAAAAGGCCACCTCAATCTCCTTCAGAGTCAGAAAGATGCCAAGCAGACTCAGTTAACAAGTCTTGAACAAGAGCAGGCTGATCTAGAAAGACGCCTTCAGCAGTTGGCTTCTCTTGAAGACTTGCAAGGCCAAGCCAGTGATTTGGAAAGTCGCTTGCAAGAAGCTCAAGCCGAAAAAGATGCTTGTCAGCAGGCCCTCATTCGACTTCGGTTTGAGAAAGAGGACTTGGAAGCCCAAGTGGAAGACTTGAATGATCACCTAGACCAGGCTCGTCGGGAAAATGAAGGGCTCATTCGGCAGGAAGCTCAGCTAGATTCCCAACGATCTAGTTTAGAAGCTGCCTTACGACGGGATTTGCAGCGCTTGACAGATGATTACCAGATGACCATCGAAGCTGCGCGTGAACAGGCTCAACCGGTTGAAGACCTTGAGCAAGCACGGGAAGAACTCAAGCAGTTGGAACGAGCGATCAAGGCATTAGGACCTGTGAACTTGGCAGCCTTGGAGCAATATGAAGAAGTTAAAGAGCGCCATGATTTCCTGACCAGCCAACGTCAGGACATCTTGGATGCAAAAACCTTGTTGCTGGATACCATGGATGAGATGAACCAAGAAGTTCGGGAACGATTCCAAACGACCTTTGAAGCTATTCGTCAGAGTTTCAAAGAGACTTTCCGTCAAATGTTTGGTGGTGGCCAGGCGGATCTCTTGTTAACGGATCCGGACCTGCTGGTCGCAGGGGTGGAGATTTCAGTTCAACCTCCTGGTAAAAAGATTCAATCCCTAAATCTAATGAGTGGTGGGGAAAAGGCGCTCTCAGCTTTAGCCTTGCTCTTTGCAATTATACGTGTTAAGACCATTCCTTTTGTCATTTTGGACGAAGTAGAAGCGGCCTTGGATGAAGCCAATGTAAAACGTTTTGGAGATTACCTCAAACGCTTTGACCAACGGTCTCAGTTTATTGTCGTAACCCACCGTAAAGGAACCATGGCAGCAGCCGATAGCATTTATGGTGTGACCATGCAGGAATCCGGAGTATCGAGCTTGGTTTCTGTTCGTCTAAAAGATATGGAGTAACAAAAAAATCGACCCGCGCGGTCGATTTTTTTACGTCAGTGAACTTCATTGAGTAGTAGTAATAGGTCGGAAGAATTGGCTTTTCTCCCAAAGTTTAGAGTGGGCGGAGTCTAATGTGCTTTTATTATGTCTCTGATTGAGACAGCTAAACTCCATCAAGTGAAGTGGTCAGTAAAAAATTTCGTAAACGCCCAATAACAAGGTGTCTTCAACTGAACTAGAAATCTAGCTATACTAGTCTTATAAATCATCAGAATGGAGATTGATATGGTAGATTCTAGCTCGTTCACTATGATAAATCTATGCGAT
>NZ_JADXDQ010000054.1:0-11582 GCF_015831295.1 Streptococcus sp. NLN64 | reverse complement strand
ACCGGTTCGATTCCGGTCCTCGGCAAATGAGCACCCTTAGCTCAACTGGATAGAGTACCTGACTACGAATCAGGCGGTTAGAGGTTCGACTCCTCTAGGGTGCATGTAAACAATAATACGGGAAGTAACTCGGATTGGTAGAGCTCAAAGTTTAGCTTTGAGGTTGCGGATGAGGATTTGCGAAGCAAATCTACTTAGCAAGTACTCTACAGCTGAGATACAACCGAATTTATAGTTACGGGAAGTAGCTCAGCTTGGTAGAGTACTTGGTTTGGGACCAAGGTGTCGCAGGTTCGAATCCTGTCTTCCCGATATGGCGGTGTAGCTCAGCTGGCTAGAGCGTCCGGTTCATACCCGGGAGGTCGGGGGTTCGATCCCCTTCGCCGCTATGTTTTTTAGTATCGATCTTGCTTGGACCTTTAGCTCAGCTGGTTAGAGCTCTCGGCTCATAACCGAGTGGTCGTAGGTTCAAGTCCTACAAGGTCCATATTTGGAGGATTACCCAAGTCCGGCTGAAGGGAACGGTCTTGAAAACCGTCAGGCGTGTAAAAGCGTGCGTGGGTTCGAATCCCACATCCTCCTTGTTTTAAGAATAGCGCGGGATGGAGCAGCTAGGTAGCTCGTCGGGCTCATAACCCGAAGGTCGTAGGTTCAAATCCTGCTCCCGCAATTTGGCTCGGTAGCTCAGTTGGTAGAGCAATGGATTGAAGCTCCATGTGTCGGCGGTTCGATTCCGTCTCGCGCCATTTCTTTTATAAGCGGGTGTAGTTTAGTGGTAAAACTACAGCCTTCCAAGCTGTTGTCGCGAGTTCGATTCTCGTCACCCGCTTTGAACTTTTATGTTCAAGATACCAAGTTTTTAACTTGGGCGCGTAGCTCAGGTGGTTAGAGCGCACGCCTGATAAGCGTGAGGTCGGTGGTTCGAGTCCACTCGTGCCCATAGGAGAATTACTCAAGAGGCTGAAGAGGACGGTTTGCTAAATCGTTAGGTCGGGTAACCGGCGCGGGGGTTCGAATCCCCCATTCTCCGTCGTGAAAGTAAGGTTGGGATTTTATCCTAGCCTTCTTATTTTATCCTTTTTTAGTGGTGGATGTATGAAAAAATTTCGCATGTCAAAAACAGTTCTCCTCACAGGTTTAGCTTCGATTCTTGTCTTGGGATTACTGTTTTTTTCTTACTCTTCAGTCATTGTTCAGCAAACCAATCGAGGTGTTGCTTTTCTGAGTCGTTTACTGCATCTGCCTTTTGGGGCTTTGCGGCAAGCGGAAACAGATTTTTCTAATTTATTTTATGCTTATGAAGAAAATCAGGACTTAAAGCAGCGTCTCTATGCCATGGATGAGGAAGTGAATCAGGTTGACTCCCTTAAGAAGGAGAATGAAGAATTGCGGCAACAGTTAGGTTTGCAGTCCCAGTTTAAGGACCGCAAAGTCATCCAGGCAGGGGTTATCGATCGTCTACCAGCTACTTGGTCTAATCGGTTAGTGATTGATAAAGGTTCACAAGATGGGCTTGTCGAGAATATGTATGTCGTTGCTCATGGTGGACTCGTGGGTCAGGTTTCGGAAGTTTCTGACGAAACCAGTGTTGTCTCCCTCTTGACTTCGGAACAAGAACCTTTAGCGATTCCTGTTAAAATCAATACAGGTTCTAAAGATATTTTTGGAATTATTAAGTCCTATGATCCGGTACAGCAGCTAGTAACGGTGAGCCAGCTCAACGCTTCGGATGAGATTCCAAAAGGGGCTCGTGTGATGACGTCTGGTTTGGGAAATATGCCGGTGAAGGATATTCCTTTGGGGCAAGTTGAGTCCAGTAAGCAGAATAGCAATAACTTAGAGCGTGAAGTCTACGTTAAGATGTCCGCAAGCAGTTTAGATTTTTCAACAGTTAGTGTGGTAGGTCAATAATGAAAGCAGTCTGGAATCTTTTTCAAATCCTTGGTCTCTTTCTCTTGCTTTGGTTTGTAGACCAGCAATCCTCCCTATTCTTGTCCTATCTGATTCCTAGTCACTGGTATCCTGTGTTTCATGCTAGTCTGATTTTCTTGCTCTTTGCTTCGGTTTTTTATTCAACCTTTACTTTATTAGGGGCAAGCTTGATCGCCGGTTTTCTTATGGATAGTTATGTCTTCCATTCCATTGGCATTCTTTTTGTACTGTTGCCTCTCTGCGTTCTCTTGGTAACGAGTTTGAATCGTTTGTTTTTACGAAATACCTGGACCATTCTACTCGCAACAGTTCTCCTCATCAGTCTTTTTGAAAGTCTCTATTTTGGGGCTGCCAGTCTTTTTGGGATGGCCAGTTTGAATTGGACGGATTTTGTGGCTCTGAGTCTTGCCCCTAGTTTGGCTGTTAATCTCCTTTTAAGTTTGTTGGCAACCCCTCTTTTTCGTTTTTTCCTAGCCAAATCTTGATTTCATTTGAAAAAAGATTTGAAAAGGTTTAAAATGGAAGAAGGGATAAAAAATGCGGAGGAAATCATGTCTTTTTCTGATTTAAAATTGTTTGCTCTGTCGTCAAATCAGGACCTAGCCAAGCGTGTGGCAGCTGCGATTGGCATGGAATTGGGTAAATCCAGTGTCCGTCAGTTCTCAGATGGGGAGATTCAAGTAAATATTGAGGAATCCATTCGTGGAAAACACGTTTACATTCTTCAATCTACCAGCTCACCGGTTAATGATAACTTGATGGAAATCTTGATTTTGGTAGATGCTTTGAAACGGGCAAGTGCGGAGTCGGTTAATGTGGTCATGCCTTATTATGGGTATGCTCGCCAAGACCGGAAAGCGAGAGCTCGGGAGCCGATTACATCTAAACTTGTGGCAGATATGTTGCAAGTAGCAGGAGTTAACCGTCTGTTGACCGTTGATTTGCACGCAGCTCAAATTCAAGGATTCTTTGATATTCCAGTGGACCATCTGATGGGAGCTCCATTGATTGCGGACTATTTTGAACGTCGTGGCATGGTTGGCGATAACTATGTTGTGGTGAGTCCAGACCATGGGGGTGTTACGCGCGCACGGAAACTGGCAGAATTCCTACGGACACCGATTGCCATTATTGACAAACGTCGTTCCGTTGACAAGATGAACACCAGCGAGGTGATGAATATCATCGGGAAGGTTGAAGGTAAGACCTGTATTCTGATTGATGACATGATTGATACAGCGGGAACCATTGCCCACGCTGCAGACGCCTTACAAGAGGCGGGAGCAGTTGAGGTGTATGCTAGCTGTACCCACCCTGTCTTATCAGGACCAGCCATGGATAATATCCAGAATTCAGCCATTAAGAAATTGGTCGTTTTGGATACGATCTATCTTCCAGAAGAGCGTTTGATTGACAAGATTGTTCAAATCTCAACCGCAGATCTTTTGGCAGAGGCAATTATTCGCATTCATGAAAAACGTCCTCTATCGAGTTTATTTGCTTTGAGTAAGAATAAGTAGGTAGCAGAATGATATAGTCTTTTTGTTTGCTTTTAGTACAAGGCAGCGAGTCGCAGACAGCTCAAAATCTTGAGGAAGATTTTGAGCTTGCTGATAAAACTTTTGAAGAAAGTTTCAATGAAGTACGGCAAGACGAGCTAACACAGTAATAAAAGATAAACGAAAAGATTATAAAAGAAAAGGGGCTGGCTCAGCCCCTTTTACTATTTAGGTAGGTGCTGATGGAGACAGTTCAATCCAAAGGTTTGGTTCTTTACAACCGTCCCTATCGGGAAAAGGACCGACTGGTGAAGATTTTTACAGAGAAGGCTGGGAAGCGGATGTTTTTTGTCCGTAATGTGGAGAAGTCCCAGCGTTTGGCTCAGATTCAGCCTTTGGTGTTTGGGGACTATATTCTGAAACTTCGGGAGGAAGGTCTGGGCTATATTGATGAAGTCAGTGTGGAGACGTCCTATCCTAAGGTTCAGGGAGATATTTATTCCCTGGCCTATGCGTCCTATGTTTTGGCTTTAGCGGATGCCAGTATTCAGGATGGGCAAGCGGATCCAGCTCTTTTTCAATTTGTGACCAAGACCTTGGAGTTGATGGAGGAAGGTCTGGATTACGAGGTATTGACCTTGATCTTTGAGATGCAGATTTTGGACCGTTTTGGGACACGTTTACTCTTGTCGGAGTGTTGCTTCTGTCATCGGATAGGTTTGCCCTTTGACTATAGTTTTGTCTATGACGGGGTGCTGTGTCCCGAACATTATGCTCAGGATGTCCATCGTGCTCACTTTAATCCCAACAGTCTCTTCCTTCTTGAGCGGTTCCAGGCTGTTTCCCTGGAGGAATTAGAGAGCATCCGTTTATCCACTGAAACCAAGGCTGACTTACGTCGGACCCTTGATACTTTTTACCAAGAATATGTCGGCATTCACTTGAAGGCCAAAAAATTTCTAGATTCCCTGGATGAGTGGGGGAGTCTGTTGAAGGAGAGAAAATGAAACGTATTGCCATTGATGCTATGGGAGGCGATGCTGCGCCTCAGGCTATTGTTGAGGGGGTTCTACGGGCCCGTGATGAGCTATCCGATGTGATGTTTCAATTGTATGGGGATCAAGATCAGATTCAACCGCTCATTGAGAATAGCGATCGGATTGAGATCATTCATACTAAGGAAAAAATTGAAGGGGATGATGAGCCAGCTCGGGCTATTCGGCGTAAAAAGGATGCCAGCATGGTCCTCGCGGCCAAGGCCGTCAAGGAAGGGCAGGCAGATGCTCTTCTATCAGCTGGAAATACCGGTGCTTTGTTAGCCTCATCTTTCTTCATTATTGGTCGGATTAAAGGAATTGACCGGCCTGGTTTGTTGACGATCTTGCCAAGCAAAAATGGTCAAGGCTTTGTCATGATGGACTTGGGGGCGAATGCGGAAAGTACAGCAGGGCATTTGGAGCAATATGCTCTCATGGGCTCCTTCTATGCCAGCCAGGTTCGAGGGATCCAAAACCCTCGAGTTGGGCTGCTCAATAATGGATCCGAGGCCGGTAAGGGAGATCCCCTCCGCAAGGAAGCCTATCAACTCTTGGAAGCTCGTGAGGACCTCAACTTTGTAGGGAACGTTGAAGCGCGGGATCTTATGGATCAGGTAGCTGATGTAGTGGTGACAGATGGATTCACTGGAAATGCAGTCCTTAAAACCATGGAAGGAACAGCCTTGGGCATCCTTAGCCAACTCAAGTCTACCATCCTAGCAGGTGGCCTACGAGCTAAGTTGGGAGCCTGGTTGTTAAAACCAAGCCTCAAGGAAATGCGGCAGAGCCTAGACTATACGGAAGCTGGAGGCGCTATGCTCTTTGGTGTCAAAGCTCCTGTTGTCAAGGCTCACGGATCTAGCGATGCCAAATCCATTTACTACACCCTCAAACAAGTTGCTACTATCTTGGATAGCCAGATTGTAGAACAAACTAGGGGAGTCTTCCAAAGGGAAGAAGAATCAGTATAGAATTGAAAAAGGTTTTTGGGAGGTAGATCCCGAAAACCTTTTTCAATTTGGTACCAATATTTTTCGATGACTCAATTGTGCAATCATTATCAATCAAAATCATCAGTATATTTTTCTAGACGATTTATAATAAAATAGTAAAAGAAAAGTTTAAGGAGAAGAAATGAAAAAGACTTTGCTTGTTAGTAGTCTTCTACTAGCGCCTGCCTTGATCTATGCACAAGAGGTTCAAGCTGAGGAAAATATTGTAAATCCCCGTTCTTCATTTACTGACTATACCTCAGCTATTCAAGTAGCTAAGGATGAAGGGGTCATTCTGGCTCACGACCAACCCATAACTGTTTCTACAATTGGTGCCATCAGTCAAGTCTACAACCAATAAAGTAAAGAATTACAGGAGGCCACAAATCAGTATGCTCTTGAAAAAGCACAGTATACTTCTGATTTAGCCAATTATGAGGCTGCCCTGAAAGAAATCGAAAAACATCAACAGGCTGAAGAAAATCGTAAGAAAGAACAAGAAGCTGCTCAGAATAAATACCAACAAGAATTAGCCACTTACGAAAAAGAACAAACCCAATACCAACAAGAACTTGAAGCTTATCAAAAACAAGAACAGACAAACAAGCAGCTAAAAGAAAGTTACCAAAAAGAGCTAGGACAATTTGAAAAAGACCTAGCTGATTACCAACTCAAAGAACAACATTACCAAAAGCAAAAAGCTGAGCAAGAACAAGATCAAAAAAGCTTTCAAGGCAAACAGGCTCAATATGAAAAGGAACTAAGTCTCTATCAAGAAGCTGAAAAAGCCTACCAAGCGGCTCTTACAAAAGCTCAAGAAGATAGCCGAAAAGAAGGCTTTCTAAGTCAAGCCTATGCTCAATATCTCATTGCAAAGTCTGAACCAAATGCTAGTGTTCGATTTGAGGGTGTAAATTCCTTTATCAGCTCTAGTCATGATTTCGGTCCAAGCCTTGATGGAATTGCTGGAACAATAACCAATCTTCCACTGACTAGTAAGGCTGAACTATTTTCGGGTGTAGGTTCTGGCACACCGGCAGGAAGCGGTGATGGCTATGGAGTCATTCTTGAAAAGAATAAACCAATTCGAGTACTCTATAGCAATCTTGCCAATACATCCTACAATGGCAAAAAAAATCACTCGCCTAGACTACACCTACGAACTACTCTCCACTTTTGCGGAAGATGGAAAGGCTACTGCTTTTATCTATACCGATCCAACCAAAACGATTTATGTGGGGACACACGGAAATAATAAAGGTCAGATCGACTTTTCTATCCGTCAAACCATGACCTACTATTTCGAAGATGGCTCACCTGTCATCTTTGACAAGGATAAGACTGCCCTACTCTCTTTTGCTTCTCGAAATAATAGCTTTGAATTTGGAGAGCAAGAGTTGGTCCAATTGGAATCGAATCTGAGCTTTATTCCCATTACTGGATCTTCCGTCAGCGGAGAACAGGGGTACGTAGCTGCCAGAGGTAGTAATAATGCTAAGGCAGATGGTTCTAAATTTGACCGTTCTGAATGGGACCAAGATGGCCACCTCAATGAATATTATGGAGCTGGAGTCGCCCTTGTAACAGGGGGAGAGATTTCTTTTACATTTGGAATCCGCTATAATCCAAATGATATTAACCGTTCCGCAAACCCTAGTAAATTAAGAGATCGCTCTCGCCAATGGTTTACCGTCAACGCCGACATCAAAGCTAGCGGCCTCATCAACACAGAAAAACCAGGAAATCCACCTGTAGCCCCAACCAAACCAAATATCCTTAACAAAACACTAGAAGCTCCAAGTAAACCCACTAAACCCACTAAACCAACAGAACCTACTTATTCAGTCTCAAATAAACCGACAGCCCCTAAAAAGCCAATATTAAAAGAAATACCATCCCTACCTCCACTAGCTGTCAAAGCCATTAAACCGACACTTCCTAAAGCACCTGTCGTCTTTCTACATCAGGTTCTCTATAAAGTTCCACCGACAGCAATAACAATTAATAAGCCTAAAAAACCTACAATACCTACCAAAGCAAACAATCAACCAAAACCAAAACCAGTTAATTCTGTAGCAAAACCACGACCTACTAGGACCAATCCAGTTCCTACCAGAACCTACCCAGCACCAATTCCACAGTACAATCAGAGACCGCAAATCAATTACACTCCTACTTATTCCCCACCAACACCAGTTTATTATCCCTACTATGCTCCTACTTGGACACCAGCAAGACCTGCTAATCCAAGTACCCCATCATCCGCTCCACCTAAAAATAATCCTTCTGGGAAAACTGGCAAACCCCAAAAACCAGACAACAACAAACCGAAACCTGATAACGGAAATGATAAGAAAGGAAGAGAGTGGTTTGGGAAAAATACAGGATTCACTGATGAGGAAGTAAAAGCTGTACAAGATTATATTAAACAGACAGGAAAAGCAGCTAAAAAGCAACACCCCAATGATAAAGCTGCTTATAACCGAGATATTGCTCAATCACTTGCTCATAGCTCCTATAAGGACGATAAGCTACAGAAACTATTTAATATTTATTTAGAGAAGCCATTAGTAGAAAATAATCGTGTTCTACAAACTATTTCAAATACTCATAGAAATATTGAGGGAGATAAAGAATATCCACTTGATTTACCACATATGTTGACGACATTAGCTTCACTTGAAAAGCAAAATGGCGTATTTGACTATACTGCTTTTATTAAGCGTTTAGCTGTTCAGCCCTTAGTTAATCCATTCGCCAATCCCGCAACTCTTTTGTGGTCTGCTTTTAACCAGACTGATAGTGCGAAAAGGAATATTCTTCTTCAACAAAACTCTCTGGTTGGTGATTTATTTACCAATACAAGTGTAAAAGACTATTTGTCTGATATGGATGCAATTATTCTTGCCAGACATCCGAAATATAAGGATTTACCACTTGATGAACGACTTCTTCAGTACTATAGTCAAGATTTGACAACCAAGCGAACTCAGTTATTGTATGAAGTATATGGTTCTGATAAAACAACAGCTAAGCTTAATCTAGCTAGTGAGATCGTGTTTTCAACCTTAACTCTTGGAGGAGTAGGTCTAGGGCTTTATGGTATTTTTACAAAACGAGGCATTAAACATATTGGTGAAAATTTAGGCCTCCTAGACCAAGTTGTTTTTGAAGGATCTTTTGATCGTGCAAGCAAACATCCATTACAGACAGCAAAAAAACTAACTCAGCATGCACTAAAAAATACAGGCAACTTCCTTCAAAAAAATGTGTTTAAACCATTACAAAACACAGCGAACTCTATTAGGAGTACGATATCTGCTAGCATTGCAAAAGTAAAAAAAGCCTACCAAACTAGAATTGGTAAACCTGCTTTATCGATAGCGAGAAAGGCCGTCACATTAATCGCTCAAAAAACAGCACCACTTGTCAAAATGATGAAACAAGGTTCAAACACCATCCAAAATAAATTCATTAAACCAATTCAATATGCTGCTACTCGCAGAACTGTAAAATCAACTCCAACAGTTGCTAAACCAACAAATAAAGTTATGATGCCAGCAAAAAGAACAATTGCTCAACCTATTGCGAGAGTCGCCAAAGCTGTAGCTAAACCTATAGTTAGAGCAATTGCAAGAGCTGTTCCTAAACCAATAACTAGAGCAGTTGCAAAAGTTACCCAAATCTTTAAACCAAAACCATCTGCTAAAAGAGGTCGAAAAAGGAGATAAGGAAAATGAAGAAATTTGTAATTATACTGAGTATGTCCATGGTTCTTATTGGATCAATCTACATCTATATTCAATATAATCTAGACCGCTATTCTGTCTATTATGCTAGTCATATGCCTAGAAAAGAGGGTGCTAAACCTGAATTAGTTATGGCTTTGGAGAACATTTATTTTATTGATAAGCCAAATACTGAGAATGTTCATTTTGATGAAGCAGAAACATCTTCTATATATATAGATAAAAATGCTTATTTCACGTATTTTTATAAAGAGTATTATTTAGGAATGAGTAAAAAAAAATGGTCTCTATTTTTTCAATACTGATTCAACTGGAAAGTTTGTAAATTATTCATCCATAGTTGACAATAAAAATGAAGAGCCGCTAGGTAAAGAGATGTTACAAGAAATTGAGGGTATAGTAACTCCTGCAACTGAGGATCTTATTAAGGCTCAAAAAATTCCTACTATTAATCTTCAAGGGCTATTTAACCAAAAGTATGAGGCAAGATTTAACGAGTAGCCAGACTTGTTGATAATTGGTTTCTTATCTCTCTAAAAATCGCTTTATCTCACCAATCTTAAGCAGTCTTTCAAAGTCACTATCCCAAATGCAACCTGCAGGGGCAAAGGAAATGAAAAAATATTTGACAATATTTGGAGTGTTTATAATTCTTATTGGCTCCATCTATAGTTATATTCAATATAATCTAGCCCGCTATTCTGTCTATTATGCTAGTAACATGCCTAGAAAAGAAGGTGCTAAACCTGAATTGGTTATGGCTGTTGAAAATAAAAACTTCATCAATGAACCAAATGGTGATTATGTTCACTTTGACGAGGAACACGATCATACTATATATTCCCAATTTGTAAAATTAAGCTAGACACAAAAAGCGCTGCGGAAGGAAGTTAACTTCCCTCACTACTTCAGAACAAGAGTTTATTCAAACACATCTGGAACAAGATTGGAGTCTTGATGTGATAAAAGGTACTTATCCAGACAAGATTTCTTGCTCGATGAGAACACTTTATCGTTTAGCAGATGTCGGTGTTTTCGATAAGAAGAACTTTCCTTGGAAAGGTAAACGAAAACCGAATGGTAAGAAGGAAACACGTGGAAAGCAATCTTTCCGTAGAGACTTACGGGAAAGGGCTAGAGTCTATCCTGAGTTTGAGCAAGAATTTGGTCATCTTGAGGGTGACACAATCGTGGGAAAAAAACACAAAAGCGCAGTTATTACACTAGTAGAACGTTTTTCAAAAGCCATCATCACACTTAGAACCGATGGTAGAAAAGCAAGTGATATTGAATCCTCAATTGATCAGTGGTTATCACATCTTCCAAAGAATATCTTTAAGTCAATTACATTTGATTGTGGGAAGGAATTTTCAAACTGGAAATCCATTTCAAATGCTCACGATATCGATATTTTCTTTGCAGATCCTGGTTGTCCGGGACAGAGAGGTCTAAATGAACACTCTAATGGTCTATTGAGGCGACATGGCCTTCCCAAACAGATGGATTTCACAGGAATTTCCCAAGAATTTTTATCAGCTATAGCTGATAAAAGGAATAAAATTCCAAGAAAATCATTAAACTATCTCACACCATATCAAGTTTTACTGAGTCATATTAATAGTCTAGCTTAATTTGACAATCGGAGATTTTAATAACAACGCATATTTCACCAACAAATATGGAGGATACTATCTAAGAGTTGGTAAAAAAAAGGTCTATACTTTTACCACACTGATCTAAATGGAAAATTTATGACTTATTATTCTCCTGATGATTATTTGGAAGAAAAACCAATAGATAAAGAGATTTTACAGGAAATCGAGGATTTTCTAGCTCCTGCAACTGAAGATCTTATCAAGGCTCAAAAAATTCCTACTATTAATCTTCAAGGGCTATTTAACCAAAAGTATGAGGCAAGGTTCAATGAGTAAGCTGGCAATTCTTTGATGAGAGAAAGTCTCCCCTGTTGAAATTGAATAAAGACACGTAGATCTCTCTGAAGAAGGCAATAGATCTTTTCAGGGAGATTTGTCTGATTCTAGTAATAGAGCACGGAAAGAAACTCCAGGATTTGTAGAGACCCTGGAGTTTTCTTTAACCCGAATTATTCATACCCTGAATATCTTTGCGTAACTATCAAAAAAATCATCAGAAACAAGCAATAAACAATTGCAGTTCTGATGATTTTTATGAACGATCAAGCTTTTCTATAAATAAAGATGGGTCTGCTGTCTTACCACCCTAAAAAAGGGTAGACTCCGCCCTTGGTGCGACTCTAGATTTTTAAAAATGTATTCTATTTGATTCGGTATCCTAATTTCCTAACAAAGGAGGACTGGTATCCCTTACTGCATAGAGAACGGGGAGTGAGAA
>NZ_JADXDQ010000053.1:0-11787 GCF_015831295.1 Streptococcus sp. NLN64 | reverse complement strand
TAAGAAACAACCATGAGTCCTTTCCATAACTCTATTGTTCTGGGAAACATTGCAATAGTCAAGTATTTATACAATTATTGTTCAAACTGGGTTTTAATAACCCTCTAAACTTATATTACGAGGAGGAATTAATTTTGAAAGATGTATTCAAGTCTTTAAAAGGGGACCTAATTACTTTTTCTTTGTTAACTATCATCTTGTCTATTCTAATGGTTGGTGAAGCTTATTTAGCTCAGTTTATTATTGATAGAGCAGAGATAAATGGTATGAACTACCTAGTTCTGATTTTCATCGTTTTAATGTTTTTATTTTCTCAGACTGTTGTCTATTTCTTTCAACAATTTAAAACGGCTGTTTTAAGTAAAAAATCTGCCTTTCTATTTCGGAATTTCCTGTTTAAAAAGATTCAAGAAATTCATCTCAATCATCTAAATAATGATTTAAAAGATCGATTGCTTTCTGCACTTACTGTTCAAATTGATCAAGTGGAGTTTAATTATTTTTATACCCTTTACTGGGGAGGTTACTTACTTTGTCAGTTAGTGGTTGCAGTAGTTTTTGCGTTTATGATGGATCCATTAATGGCTGCTATGACATTGCTGCTAAGTCTCCCCAATTTATTAGTTGCTTTAGCGTATAAGGGACAGTTAGCACAGAGTCAAGATGATTTGATTGATCAGACAGATGCCACTATCAATTCCATTAAGGATTTAACCGATGGTTACTTAGATTGGAAAGTAGGAGATGGTGCTGGGGAAGTTTATAATGTTTTTACGCAAGTTACGCAAAGGTTATTAATGAAGCAGACGAAAATCAGCAAAGTTCAATACTCCGTCGCTAGCTTAAATCAACTTTTTTCCAATGTTTTATACTTTGGTAGCTGGTTGATTGGTGGTTATTTAATTCTAAATAACAATTTGACATTAGGATCTCTTATTACATTCACACAATTACTTGCTCGTATTTCTTTTCCAATATATTCTTCGTCAGATCTGATTGCTAGGTTTATTGGTGGAAAGAAAATTGTGGATTCATTGAAGCAAGATTTTATCTTTTCAAAAGAAGACGAATCTTTATTTGAGAATCAGCCTTTATTAGAATCTGTTTCTGATATACAGTTTGATAAAGTCGCATCGCCATTGTTGTCAGCTGACTCTTTGACTTTGTCATTTCAAGCCAATCATTTCTATTTAATTAAAGGGAAAAGTGGAAGTGGGAAGTCTACGCTATTCCGATTGATCTTAAAAGAAACAAATGATTATACCGGTAAAATTACCATAAATGGAATAGATTTATCACAGTTATCAGAAAAAGAATTATTCAAAAAAGTAGCCTACGTTCCACAGTTTCCACATATTTTCTCAGGTACACTTAAAGATAATTTAACTCTCTTTTCAGATTCCTACAACCATGAACAATTGTATGCGGTCTTAGAATTTGTAGAATTAGAGAAATGGGCAAACAATCAATCATTATCCATGCCAATAAAAAATGAAGAGGTAACTATTTCTGGGGGAGAAGCAAAGCGTGTGGCATTAGCAAGGGCTTTGCTTTTAGATAAGGAAATACTGCTGATTGATGAATTCTCTTCGGGTGTTGATCGCATTACCTTAGAAAAAATCGAAAAGAAACTCGCTCAACTCAACAAATTAATTCTTTACATCTCTCATGTATCTCAGACTAATGTAAAACAGAATTTTGACTATATGATTGATCTGGATAATAATGGGGATTTACTAGTATTAAAACAATGATGAGGTCGGATTTAGTCCCACCTTACTTTTTTATTGATAATATTTTTTGAGCATCTTAGCAGTAGCTTTTTCAAACAAAAGCCACTCCTACTCATGACAGTAATCTAGCTGAACATCTAGGAAAAGGATTTTTCCTTGTCCAGTTATGATTGCTTGGACTTTACTTGCGTGTATTTTCTTTTTCCTAGAGTAATTTAACTTTTGTTTTTTGGGGGACGTCGAATTTTTACTCCTGTTGCATCACCTATGATAGTAACGGTATCCTTTATCTTTCCTTTTTCAATAGTGAGGCCACTTTGTACTAAGATCTCTTCAACCCATGACTGCGGCGAATAAGGTTGTTTTCATGCACACCAAAATCTGCTGCAATTTGTTCATACGTACGATATTCACGAAGGTATTGTAGAGTAGCCATCAAGATATCTTCTAAACTCATTTTGGGATTACGACCACCTTTAGAGTGTTTGGCCTGATAGGCAACTGTCAAGATTTTTAGCATTTTGTCAAAAATTTTTCTTTCAACACCAACTAGGCGTTTAAAGCGTGTGTCAGAAAGTTTTTTACTGGATTCATAATTCATGCTTCTGTTTTATCATTTTTTGTTTCGCAGGAACTCCCGGGTTTATCACTTTAAAAAAATCAAAAGATGGCTAACCCCTTGGGGGACAAGGAGTTTGGCTATCTTTTTTAATTATTTTCGTGTAGTGTATGAAGGCATTGCGTAATTTTTTAGCTCTCCATGTGTCACAAAATCTTGACTTTATTCAATTTCAAGCAGCTTATTTAACTCTTGTATATCCGGATTCTCTTGAAATTTGTAGTATACTCTTTTAGTTTATCTTTTATTACTGTGTTAGCTCGTCTTGCCGTACTTTAGTACTGCCTGCGACTCGCTGCCTTGTACTAAAAGCAAACTAAAAGACTATAATCATCTTGTAAACGAGTTCCTTTGGCACTATTCAAGACCCGAATCATTCTTTCTGGATGCATACAACACAACAGAAAAAGCCAAAAAAAGTTTTTAAAAATCCAGTTCTATCAAGTGATTGAGCTAGATTGACTATAGCATAAGGTGATAAACTCGGAATTTTATCATTTTTTTCGCAGGAACTCTATTCTTCGGAAATTCGTAAAAAAAAACAAATCTCTCACTTGACAATTTGAATCTACAAATGTAAACTATAAACATAGACTACAACTGTAGACGAAAAGAGGTAGGAATCATGAAAGGACTGATGTCAACTGCGGAATGGCAGGTCATGCGGGTGCTTTGGGCTCATCCAAACAGCGGTAGTAGTCAGATTGTTGATTACCTGCAAGCGGATTTTGAGTGGAAACCCAGCACAGTCAAGACTCTCTTGGCTAGACTCAAGGATAAGGGTTTGATTGAGGCACAAGCGGAAGGCAAACGCTTTGTATATCGAGCTGTGACAAGTGAGCAGCAGGAGTTGGGAAAAATGGGGCAAGAGTGGTTGGATAACCAATGCCAGACCAAACACGGGGAGCATTTACTGGTTCTCCTGAAGAAAGCTCAACTGACTCAGTCTGACTTGGAGAATCTAGTAGCTTGGGCGGAGTCAGCCAAGAAAACAGCACCGACTCACGTGGTTTGTACTTGTTTGCCGGGTCAATGTGATTGCCATCATTAAAAAAGGAGAGTAAAAAATGGAAGAAAAAGTTTATCAAGTATCAGGGATGACCTGTGCATCGTGTGCCTTGACTGTTGAGAAAATTGCGGGACAACAAGAAGGAGTGCAGGAAGCCCAAGTCAATTTAGCCACTGAAAAGTTAACGATTCGAACCAATACTGACTTTGAAAGTGCGGCCTTAGAAGAAGCAGTATCTGGAGTTGGGTATCAGTTGGAGGTCCAAGAAGGGGGCTGGTCTATAGAGCAACATCAGATTGACGATGAACAAAAAGAAGCTCATCTGGAAAACCAAAAAAGAGAAGTTATTTGGACAAGTGTATTATCAATTCCCTTATTATACATCGCTATGGGGAGCATGATGGGTTTGCCTTTGCCTAATTGGTTGAGTGAGCCAACCACCTTTGTTTTGGTTCAATTTTTTTTAACAACTGGAGTTCTTTGGCTTGGACGAGGATTCTATCAACGAGGTTTCCGAAATCTTTTCAAGGGTCATCCCAATATGGATAGCTTAATTGCGATTGGAACAGGAGCTGCTTATCTTTATAGTATTTACGGTTCTTGGCAGGTATTGCAGGGTGAACACCATTTTGCCCACCATCTCTATTTTGAATCTGCAGCCACCATTGTTTTCTTTATTTTCTTAGGAAAATATTTAGAAGCAAGAGCCAAACACCAAACTTCGCGTGCCCTTCAAGGGCTAAGTCAGTTAGCCCCGCAAGAGGCGATGTTAGTAACCGAAGATGGGGTCGAGGTGGTTGCAACCAAAGATCTTCAAGTTGGGGATCGTGTACGGGTTGTCCCTGGTGAAAGTTTCCCAGTTGATGGAGAAATCATTGCTGGAGAAAGCTATGTCGATGAGTCTATGATGACTGGTGAAAGTGTGCCGGTTCATAAGCAAGTAGGGGACGAGGTCTGGGCAGGAAGCCTCAACCAAACAGGGAGTGTCGATTACCGGGTTACCAAGGTAGGGGCTGAAACCATGCTCTCTCAAATTATTCAACTAGTGGAGGCTGCTCAAGCGAAAAAAGCTCCGATTGCAGCCTTGGCCGATCGGATTGCTCTCTATTTTGTTCCAGGTGTTCTTATTGCAGCTGTTATTGCAAGTTTAGCTTGGTATTTTGTAGGGGGAGCTACACTGGAATTCGCTCTTTCCATTTTTATTGCTGTCCTTGTGATTGCTTGTCCCTGTGCCTTGGGGCTTGCTACGCCAACAGCTATGATGGTGGCTACCGGGCGTGGAGCTGAAAAGGGAATTCTATTGAAGTCTGGCCCTGCCTTGGAAAGTTTGGCCAATGTAGAAACTGTTCTTTTAGACAAGACAGGGACCGTTACAGCTGGGAAAATGACCTTGACAGATATGAAGGTCTGGACACAAGAGAGCGAAGAAAGCATTCTTGCCCAATTGGCTTCCGTTGAAAGTCGCAGTGAACATCCAATTGCTCAGGCCCTTGTTCAAGCTGCTGAAGAAGCGAACTTAGACCTTCTCCCGGTTGAGGATTTCCAGGCACAAGTGGGACGTGGAGTTGAGGCAAGGATTGGCGATCAACGGATTCAGGTCGGAACCTTACGTTACTTGGAAGAAGAAGGGATCCAGTTGCCAGAGGACTTAGATCTTTTGAGCTGGGAAAAAATGGGGAAAACGAGCTTATTAATGGCAAGGGATGGTCAATTTGTAGCAGCCCTTGCTGTAGCTGACCCCGTGAAAGAAACCAGCGGCCAGGCTATCCGTGATTTGAAAGAGTTAGGTCTCAACCTTGTTCTGCTAACAGGTGATAAAGAGGAAACGGCTCGGGCGATTGCCAAGCAAGTAGGTATCGAGGAAGTTGTTTCTCAAGTGTTACCTCAGGACAAGGCTGCCCAAGTTGAGAAGTATCAAGGTAAAGGTCAATCTGTAGCCATGGTTGGTGATGGGATCAATGATGCTCCGGCTCTAGCTCAAGCAGAGGTTGGCATTGCCATGGGAACCGGGACAGATATTGCCATGGATGCGGCTGACTTGGTTCTTCTCCAAGGAGACTTGGTCAGTTTGGTAGATGCGATTCGTCTCAGTCGTGCAACGCTGCGAATCATCAAAGAAAATCTCTTCTGGGCCTTTATCTACAACATCATCGGTATTCCAATTGCCATGGGCTTACTCTATCTCTTTGGAGGCCCTCTCTTGAATCCCATGTTGGCAGGCTTAGCCATGAGCTTGTCCTCTGTATCTGTTGTTTTGAATGCCCTTCGCTTACGCTTTAAATAAGAAAGGATTATGAGAATGAAACAAACCGTTCAACTAGCAGGACTATCCTGCCAAAATTGCGTGAAACACACCACAGCAGCCTTTTCAAAACTGGCAGGAGTGGAGTCTGTTACGATTGATTTAGATCAGCAGCTAGCCCAAGTGACAACCAATACAGCCTACCAGGTCCAAGATTACCAAGAAGTTCTTGGACCCTTGCCTTACAAGGTTGAATCTGTCCTTTAATGCAAAAACGCCGTTTCCCCCAAAAAGGAACGGCGTTTTTGTGTTAGTGTTTATAGTGAACCTGTTTAAAGTCATTTTCTAATTCTTTTAAGAAATCTTTTGCAAGGATACTTCCTTCGGAATGGAGTGATTGATAACCCTTTTGTAGTTCCTCCAGCAAACGTAGTGTTGCCTTATGTGTTTCGCGTTCATCAGTAGTAGCAAAAGCGTGTTGTGCACGTCCATTTTTTGTGAGGATGGCAGGTTCTCTGTAGTTGCCATTGGCTAGAGCTTGAATATCATTTTTCAAAGCAGAGACTGGTACATGTTTCATAGATCACCTCTGTTGCAGCATTCTCTAAACTTTAATGAGTTTAGTCTATTTTGAAGGTTGTTTTCCAATCTCCTTCCTCCAGAAACGATGGGATCCGCTTACCCTATCCCCAACGCCGCTTTGGCTAGTTGGTCGGCACGATCGTTGAGAGGGTCGCCACTGTGGGCGTGGACTTTGCGGAAGTGAACTTGGATGAGAGGAGCGTAACGGTCAAACTCTTTTTTGTAGACTTGGGAGATGGGTTTGTTGGTCTTCCAGTCGCCTGTGGCCCAAGATTCTACACCTTGGTAGTCGTAGCAGATGGTGATGCTGGGATACTCGTGGAGGACGGCCCATTTGATGGCGGCCAGGCTGGCTAGGCATTCTCCGGCAACTTGGTGAGATTCGAGGAAGATATCACGGTCTCCTGCAAAGGAAAGACTCTCGATCTCTTTTCCGTTCAAGATGAAGGAGACGCCGGAACCATATGCCTGATTCCGTTTATCGTAGGAGCCATCCACATAGGCCTGAAGTTGGTCAGAGGCAATGGGAGCTTGAGGTTTGTCCTCCATGTAGACGACGGCCTCTTCTTGGCTGGTGAAGGATTTGTATTGTGCGCCTGAGAAGCCTTGCACCTGTTTTTGCGCCTCAGGCCAGTTTGTGTAGATTCCTGGTTGGCGTCCTTTTTTGACTGCGTAAAATTTCATAGATATCCTTTCTAAAAGCGGGCTTGGTAGAGGGTGGCGGAAATGGTAATGTGAGTCAGCTTGGTCCAGTCAAAGTCTGTTAGATTGACTTGTTGGAGCAGTGGGGTCATCTCTAATAAAGCTTCTCGGAGCGGAGGTGTTAAAGGATAGGTGGCAGTCAGCTCTTCCTGGTCTAGAATCTGCATTTGTTCTTTGAGGTGGAGATCAATGTCCTCGGGCTGGTAGGCTTCTTTGCCCAGAATCTTCCGAATTTCAATCAAATGTTGAGAACCAGGGATAACCTTAAGGACGGTCCCTTGGGGCTGTAATAAACGCTCAAATTCTTGGTAATTAGCTGGGGAGAAGATATCTAAGATCAGGTCAAGACTGTGACTTTCCAAGGGGATCTTGGCGAGGTCCGCCACAAACCACTTGATGTGCTGTCTGCTATCCGCCTTGCTGGCGAGGAGGATGGAGTCCTTGGCTAGGTCAAAGGCATAGTAGTTACCAGAATAGCGGCTCTCCAATTGCCGGCTATAGAAGCCTTCGCCACAGGCTACATCTAAGATGGATTGTGGTTGTAGTTTCCCGATTCGCTGAGCAAGCCCTTCGAGGATAGGGTCATAGAGTCCGGCTTCCAAGATTGCTTGGCGAGCTAAAAAGGACTCTTTTTGGTAGTGCTGAGAAGCCTTAGCTTGGGGAGCCAAATTGACATAACCTTGCTTGGCCAAATCGAAACTGTGGCGATTCTCACAGACTAGACTGCGTTCCTGTAGGTGTAAAGACTGGTGGCAGTGGGGACAGATGAAGTGCAGTGCTGGATCCGCAAATCGTTCTAGTTTGGGTGGAAGCATGAAGTCTCCTTTTGTTGGAAAAGGCCAGGGCCCTGTTTGGGTCCTAGCCTTTGTGAAATTTAATAAGTTAGAATGGAATATTTTTTCTTACCACGGCGGATAACGGTGATTTTGTCTTCTAAACGGTCCTTGCTATCCAGTTGGTAATCCAAGTCTTGAATACGTTCACCGTTGATGTAGATAGCTCCGTTGGTCACATCTTCGCGGGCTTGGCGTTTGGATGGGGAAACCCCAGCTGTTACTAAGATGTCCACTAGGTTCAAACTATCTTGGTCGGTCACTTGGTAGTTTGGAACATCGCTTAAGCCTTGTAGCAATTCGGAGACTGAAAGGTCTTGGATATTTCCTCCAGAGAAGAGGCTTTCAGTGATTTTGAGGGCTTGTTCATAAGCTTCTGGGCCATGAACGAGGGTGACGACTTCCTTGGCCAGAGTTTTTTGGGCTAGTCGTTGGTGTGGGGCTGCCAAGAATTCTTTTTCAATCTCTGCAATTTCTTCCAATGAAAGGAAAGTGAAGATTTTCAAGAAGCGAACAGCATCGTCATCCAAGACGTTAAGCCAGAACTGGTACATTTCGTAAGGACTGGTTTTGCTGGCATCCAACCAAACGGCGTTCCCTTCAGATTTACCGAATTTTTTACCAGTGGCATCCGTAATCAATGGTACGGTAAGGACATGACCCGTTGTATTGCCCTTGCGGCGAAGCAATTCTGTTCCAGCGGTCATGTTGCCCCACTGGTCACTTCCTCCAATTTGGAGGGTTACATTGCGTTCTTGGTTGAGGGTGTAGAAATCGTAGCCCTGCATGATTTGGTAGGCAAATTCGGTGTAGGAAATCCCCGTTTCAATCCGAGACTTCACAGAATCCTTGCTCATCATGTAATTGACGGTAAAGTATTTGCCGACATCACGAAGGAAGTCAATGAAGCTGATGCTGCCGAACCAATCGTAGTTGTTGACCATTTCGGCCTTATTCTCGCCTTTGTCGAAGTCCAAGAAGCGGGAGAGTTGTCCTTGGATTTTGTCTACCCAACCGTCAACGGTTTCCTTGGTTTGTAGGCTGCGTTCCGCATCTTTAAAGGACGGATCACCAATGAGTCCAGTCGCACCACCGACCAAGGCGTAAGGTTTATGCCCAGCCAATTGCAAACGACGGCTGGTGAGAATAGCAACCAGGTGGCCCAAGTGCAAGCTATCAGCGGTAGGGTCATAGCCGGTGTAATAAGAAACCTGCCCCTCTTCTAGTGCTTTGCGAAGAGCTTCTTCATCCGTGGTTTGGTTGACCAAGCCCCTTTCTTTCAGCTCATCAAAAATGTGCATGTTTGACTCCTTTTTGTTTCATTTTTCTTACTACAGTTTAACAAAATAAGGGATAATTGAAAAGAGACAGGGCATTTTGCTATAATTGGGGTTAAGTATTAAAGGAGACGGAACACGTGAAACACAAAGCTAAAAAGAAAACCGGAGAGGGGTCTTGGACTTGGAAGGATAGCCTAGGGACATTTTTTCAAGTCCAGCACCTCCTCCTAAAAGTTTTGCTGGTCTTTTTCTGGGGCTTCTTGGTCTTAGGTGCCGGGGTGGGTCTGGGCTACGCGGCCAGTCTCTTTCAGTCGGCCCAGGTTCCCCCTGGTGAGGAATTGGCCCAGCAAGTAACCCGTGTAGCCGGTCAATCAGAGCTGCGCTATGCTGATGGCAGTCTCATTGATAAGGTGGACAGTGATCTTCTGCGGACACCGGTGACCCTGGACCAAGTATCCACATTCGTGCAAGACGCCGTTATAGCGACGGAGGATGAGAATTTCTATGAGCATGATGGGATCGTACCCAAGGCTGTCATTCGGGCAACCTTAGGTTCGGTTGTCGGTTTTGGCTCTTCGAGTGGTGGCTCGACTTTGACTCAGCAGTTGATCAAGCAACAAGTTGTCGGAGATGCTCCGACCTTTTCTCGAAAAGCTGCGGAAATTCTAGATGCCTTAGCTCTCGAAGAGACCATGTCTAAGGAAGATATCCTCTTGGCCTACCTTAATATTGCGCCCTTTGGACGGAATTATAAGGGGCAAAATATAGCGGGGATTGAAGAGGCAGCGCAGGGGATTTTTGGAAAAAGCGCTGCTGACCTCAATCTCCCTCAGTCAGCCTTTATAGCAGGACTTCCTCAGAGTCCCATTGTCTATTCTCCTTACGCAGCAGATGGGACTTTGAAGACGGAAGAAAATCAAGCCTTGGGGTTGGAGCGGCAAAAAAATGTGCTCTATAATATGTATCGGACTGGAAAAATCACCGAGGATGAATACCAAGAGGCCTTGGAGTATAACCTTCAAGCGGATTTCCGCCCGGGTGAGCCGACGGAAGGTGAGACTCATCATTATCTCTACCACACAGCACTAGCTGAGGCTCAAGATGCCCTCTATACCTATCTAATCAAACGAGATCAGGTTTCCGAGCGGGATTTGAAAAATGAGTCTACTGTAGAGGCTTATCAAAAACTTGCCCAACAGGAACTCAGCAATGGTGGCTATGTGGTTAAAACAACCATTAACAAAGCTGTGCATGAAGCCATGCAGTCTGCAGCAGCCAACTTTGGAGGAATGCTGGATGATGGAACTGGGCGCGTGGAGATGGGGAATGTCCTTCAAGACAACCAGACTGGAGCTGTTCTAGGATTTGTTGGTGGTCGGGACTATGAATCCAATCAGAATAACCATGCCTTTGACACGGTTCGCTCCCCAGGTTCTACCATTAAACCTCTCTTACCATATGGTATTGCTATCGATCAAGGGATTATGGGAAGTGCTAGCATTGTGTCCAACTATCCCACCAATTATTCCAGTGGCCAGCCCATTATGCACGTGAATAGTCGCGGAACTGGTATGATGACCTTCCAAGAGGCCTTGAATCAGTCTGTGAATATTCCGGCTTATTGGACCTATCGTATCTTACGAGAGCAAGGGATAGATGTCCAAGATTATATGGAAAAAATGAATTATGAGATTGCGGACTATAATATTGAGAGTCTTCCTTTAGGTGGGGGAATTGAAGTATCGGTTGACCGCCACACCAATGGTTACCAAACCCTGGCAAACAATGGTCAGTACATTGAACGTTATATGGTTGCCTCCATTGAAACTCAAGATGGACAGGTGGTCTATGAGCATCAAACGGAACCTGTTCAAGTCTTCTCAGCTGCGACTGCCACAATCATGCAAGACATGATGCGAGGAGTTCTGGATTCAGGTACGACAACAACCTTCAAGTCTCGTTTGCAGGGAATCAATCCAGCTCTAGCTGGGGCTGATTGGATTGGGAAGACCGGAACTACCAATGATTACGGAGATGCTTGGCTCATGGTGGCAACTCCAGGTGCTACCCTTGGTGGCTGGACGGGTCATGATGATAACTCCTCTATGTCCAACTTGAGTGGTTACAACAATAACGCTAATTATATGGCCAATCTGGTGAATGCCATCCACCAGGCTGATCCAGATGTTTGGAAAACGGGTCAACGTTTCAGTTTAGACCCAAGTGTGATTCAATCCTCTGTGTTGAGAGCAACGGGTCAATTGCCAGGATCTGGAATGAGTGGTTCAACAGTAACTAGCAACTGGGCTGTGAATGGTGCTCCAGTCACAAGTGAAAACTTTATGGTTGGTGGTAGTGATGCTGACAAACGTTCCGCTTGGAATTCCGTTCGTGGCGGTGGGACACCAAGTTCAAGTAATAGTCGTTAATGGATTTACAAGAAACTCGGGGATTTCCGGGTTTCTTTCTCTTGTATTTACGTTAAGATTTCTTTCATGTTTATTTAATACTCATTAAATTTCAAAATCTGACGTTGTCACGCCTCTTCGGTGAACTTCAAGTACGGCAAGACGAGCTAACGCAGTAATAAAAGATAAACTAAAAGAGTATACAGGAGGCTTCCTCTCTGTCGCAGCCTTTGTAGCCCTTCGAAAGAAGACCCCGAATTATTCATACCCTGAATATCTTTGCGTAACTATCAAAAAAATCATCAGAAACAAGCAATAAACAATTGCAGTTCTGATGATTTTTATGAACGATCAAGCTTTTCTATAAATAAAGATGGGT
>NZ_JADXDQ010000052.1:0-12333 GCF_015831295.1 Streptococcus sp. NLN64 | reverse complement strand
TATTTCGTAGTTGCTTCTTTACTTGATTTGGCATTCTATCCACCTCCTTGAGCCTAAGTATAGCAAAAAAAGATTTCGAAAGCTCGATTTAGGAGCTTTCGAAATCCTTAACTTAATGACATTGCCAGGGAGCTTCTAACTTTCTTATTTAGCAAGTTTAGCAGCAAGGCGTGATTTGTCGCGGCTTGCTTTGTTTTTGTGAATCAAACCTTTTGTTTCTGCTTTATCAATAGCAGCAGATGCAGTACGGAAAAGTTCTTCAGTTGGGTTAGCTTCGAAGTTCTTGATAGCAGTACGCATAGCTGATTTTTGAGCTGAATTTTTTTCGTTTTGTTTCACGTTTAATTCAGCGCGTTTGATAGCTGATTTAATATTTGCCAAAATGTTCACCTCCATATGTAATAACTATCTAATTATACAGGAATTTCCCTAGCTTGACAAGAAGATTTCATTTTTTTAGGTAGATTTTATCAATTTTGTGGTCTTGGTCTTTGTGAAGAATCATTTGAGCCCGATTTCGAGTGGGCTGGATATAGTCTTGTAGGTTGACCAAATTGATGCTTTCCCAAATATGGCGCGCATAGGCCAAGGATTGCTCCGCACTCATGAGGCTGAAGCGGTGGTGGTAATTTTCCGGCTTCTCCATAGCCAGTTCTCGCAATTTGAGGAAACGCTCGAGGTACCACTGCTCGATGAGGTCGGTTGGGGCGTCGATATAGATGGAAAAATCAAAATAGTCGAGACTGTAAAGATTGGGTTGGTCTGAGATTTGAAAGAGATTGATCCCTTCCACAATCAGGATATCTGTGTTTTCCAAGTGAAAGGCCTGATCAGGGAGGATGTCGTAACTTTCGTGGGAGTAGAGGGGAACATCGTAGGCATCTCCATTCCGGATATGGTCCAAAAAGTCTAGCAATTTTTCCATGTCATAAGACTGGGGGAAGCCTTTTTGGTGCATGATCTGCTTAGCTTCTAGAGTGGCATTGGGATAGAGAAAACCATCCGTGGTGACCAAATCCACCTGTAATGTAGGATATGCCTGTTGTAGAAGCAGACGAAGGAGGCGGCTGGTTGTCGATTTGCCTACAGCAACGCTACCAGCAATTCCAATGATGAAGGGGGACTTGCTAGCGGTTTGACCAAGGAAAGCTCCTTTGGATCGGTTGAGTTCTTCTTTGTTTTTTCTATATATATGAAGCAAATGGATTAACGGAAGGTAAATGTCATGGATTTCCTCCAGCTGGATGGGGTCATTGAGGCTTCGGATGGCATCCAATTCTGCCTGGGTTAGTCCGGCGTTGGTTAATCCGGGTTGTAAATGTCGCCATTCCTCTCGCTTGATGGGACGGTAATTCAAAAATTCCTGCATAGTATCCTCGTTTCTTCGCCTAGTATATCATAGGGTTGCAGTGCTGTAAACCGTTTCCATAATGCTTCCAGTTGTGATAGAATAAACCTATGAGTAAGATGTATTTTGAGCGGCAGCCGGATGCCGCACATGATGTGCGAGAGTTGCGCGTGTCCCTCTTGGGCACGGATTTTCGTTTTTTAGCGGATGCTGGTGTTTTTTCAAAAAAACAGGTGGACTACGGGTCGCGGGTGTTGTTGGATAGCCTCGACTTTGTACCTGGAGGATCGCTCTTGGATGTGGGCTGTGGTTATGGACCCTTGGGAATTACCCTTGCCAAGGTGCAGGAACAGACAGTAACCATGGTGGACGTCAATGAAAGGGCTCTAGACCTGGCTATCAAAAATGCCCAGGCCAATGGGGTGGAGGCTAGTGTTTTTGCCTCTGATGTCTATGACCAGGTGGCAGGGACCTTTACCCATATTATCTCCAATCCCCCTATCCGGGCGGGTAAGTCAGTGGTCCACAGGATTATTGAGGAGGCTCCGGCTTACTTGGAGTCTGGGGGAGATTTGACCCTAGTCATTCAAAAGAAACAAGGGGCGCCAAGTGCAAAGAAGAAGATGGAAGAAATCTTCGGTCATTGTGATATTATTGGAAAGGATAAGGGTTATTACATCCTTAGAAGTGTGAAAGAATGAGAGCGGTTGATTTAATTCAGAAAAAACGAGATGGTTACAGCTTAAGTAAAGAGGAGATTGATTGGCTCATCGAAGGCTATGTGGACGGAAGTGTTCCAGACTACCAGATGGCTGCTTTGGCGATGGCTATTTATTTCAAGGGAATGGATACGCGGGAAATTAGTGATCTCACCATGGCCATGGTGGCAAGTGGAGATCAGGTGGACTTGTCTGCCATTCCAGGGATCAAAGTGGATAAGCATTCTACTGGTGGAGTCGGGGACAAGGTGACCTTGATTCTGGCACCATTGGTGGCAAGTTTCGGCGTATCGGTTGCAAAGATGAGTGGCCGTGGTTTGGGGCACACGGGTGGAACCTTGGATAAACTGGAATCCATTAAAGGTTTCCAAGTGGAAATCCCAGAAGCTGATTTTATTCAGCAAGTCCAAGATATTGGCGTTTCTGTCATTGGTCAGTCCGACCAGTTGGTTAAGGCGGATAAATTGCTGTATGCCCTTCGGGATGTGACTGCGACAGTGGATATTATCCCATTGATTGCCAGTTCAGTCATGAGTAAGAAAATTGCGGCGGGTTCCGATGCCATCCTCTTGGATGTGACAGTCGGTCAAGGTGCCTTTATGAAGACCATTGAAGAGGCGCGTGAATTGGCGACCACAATGGTGAATCTTGGGAAAGCTGTTGGTCGAGAGACTGTTGCAGTGGTTACCGATATGAGCCAGCCTTTAGGTCGGGCGATTGGAAACCGTTTGGAGTTGCTAGAAGCGATTGAGATTTTACGGGGGCAAGGTCGTTCGGATATTACGAACTTTGTCAGCGAGTTAGGGCAAATGTTGTTGGCTTTAGCGGGCGTTGAAAAGTCCGTTGAGGAGGTTCGTTCCCATCTTGAAAACGGTTCTGCTTTGGCAAAATTGGAAGAAATGGTCGCAGCTCAAGGTGGAGATTTGGAAGATCTTTACCGTCCTGTTCAAATTCAAGAAGTCTATGAAGTTAAGGCTCCTACAGGTGGCTATATTGCTGAACTACCAGCACTTTACTATGGTTTGTTTGCTATGAAGTTGGGAGCAGGTCGAGCGGTTAAAACAGACCCACTTGATTTTGAAACAGGGATTGTTTTTGAGAAAAAAGTAGGCGACCGTGTAGAAGAAGGAGAAGTTCTAGCCAGAATTTATGCAAATTCGGAAATTCCGAAAGTTATGCTTGAAGAATTTCTGGAAAATGTTAAAATAGGAAACGAAGAGGTCGAAATCAAGGAAATTATTGAAATCGTTCGGTAATAGAATTGTTTTAATACTCAAAACAGTCGAAGTTTTTATGCAATGGAACAGTTATTTTACTAACTAAAATAAAAAGGTTGAGACTTTGTCCCAACCTCTATCAATCCGATGAAGACAGAACCAGGGGTTCGGCGAAGAGGATTGACGCATTCAGATTTTGAAAAGCATAGTCTTTTAGTTTACTTTTAGTACAAGGCAGCGAGTCGTAGACAGTACTGAAGTACGGCAAGACGAGCTAACACAGTAATAAAAGATAAACTAAAAGACTATAATGAGTATGATTTTCGTTTCGACATCCCTAACATCGTCTTTGCTTAGTGATGACAATCACTCATCAGTTCTAACATTTTTTAGGAGGTTCAACATGAACAAGAAACAATGGTTTGGTATCGGATTGACGGCTGCAGCAGCGCTAACTTTGGTTGCCTGTGGAAACCGTTCTACAAGTCAAAATGCCGATGCTAAAACCGACCTTAAAGCCGTTATCGTAACCGATACTGGTGGGGTTGACGATAAGTCCTTTAACCAATCTGCTTGGGAAGGGTTGATGGCTTGGGGGAAAGAAAATGGTCTTTCTGAAGGAAATGGAATCAGCTACATCCAATCTCAAAGTGAGTCTGATTACGCAAACAATTTGGAACAAGCTGCTTCAAGTGGTAACCAATTGGTATTTGGTATTGGATTCGCCCTTCGTAACGCCGTTGAGTCTGCAGCAAAAGATCGCACAGATACTAACTATGTTATCATTGATGAAGTGATTGAAAACATGGACAACGTTGCGAGCGCAACCTTTGCGGACAATGAAGCTGCATACCTAGCTGGTGTGGCAGCTGCTAAAACAACTAAGTCTAAAGAAATTGGTTTCATCGGTGGTATGGAATCAGAGGTTATCACTCGTTTCGAAAAAGGGTTTGAAGCAGGTGTTAAATCTGTAGATCCTTCTATCAATGTTCGTGTGGACTACGCAGGTTCCTTCAGTGATGCCGCTAAAGGTAAATCTATCGCTCAAGCTCAATACTCAGCTGGTGTAGATGTTATCTATCAAGCAGCTGGTGGTACTGGTGTTGGTGTCTTCAAAGAAGCGAAAGACTTGAATGAAACCAAAGACGAAGCAGAAAAAGTTTGGGTAATCGGTGTTGACCGTGACCAGAAAGATGAAGGGAACTACACTTCTAAAGACGGTAAAGAGTCTAACTTCGTACTTGCTTCTACCTTGAAAGAAGTTGGGGAAGCTGTGAAGGATTTGGCCAACCAAGCTAAAGATGATAAGTTCCCAGGTGGTAAACACATCACTTACGGTTTGAAAGATAAAGGGGTTGACCTTGCAGAAACAAACTTGTCTGATGATGCCAAAGCTGCTGTTAAAGAAGCAAAAGACAAAATCGTAGCAGGCGACCTACAAGTACCTACTAAATAAGACTGCAAAAAGCCAGGAATTTCCTGGTTTTTTGTATATAAGGGACACTGAATTTGAAAACGTTCGTGTTTACGATATGTTCTTGGAAGTTTTCAAGAAAATTCCTTGTTTTTCACGAATGAAGTCTAGCCAAATCATCGTTTCTATGCTATACTGTCAATCGTATGTAAAAAATGGAGGTTAGCGCTTTGAATAAAAAGCCGATTCTGGCTGTAGCAGGTCTGGCGGTGGCGACACTGGGATTAGTGGCCTGTGGACAGCGAGGTAACACAGAGAATACGGAAACCAAGGTTAAGGCGACGCTTGTTACAGGTGCTGGAGGTGTTGATGATAAATCCTTTAGCCAATCTGCTTGGGAAGGCTTGGAAGCCTGGGGTAAATCTCAGGGGTTAAGTGAAGGAAATGGCTATGGGTATTACCAATCCGATTCTGAGTCCGACTACACCAATAATTTTGAACAAGCAGCAACCAATGGTAGTAACTTGGTTATCGGTATTGGATTTATGGTGAAAAATGCTGTTGAACAAGCTGCAAAGGATCACCCAGAAGTTAATTACTTGATTATTGATGAGGTCATTGAAGGTCAAGACAACGTAACCAGTGCAACATTTGCGGATCAAGAAGCGGCTTACCTGGCGGGAGTTGCAGCAGCTAAAACCACAGAGAAAAAACAAGTCGGTTTTATTGGCGGTATGGAATCTGAGGTTGTCAAACGGTTTGAAAAAGGCTTTGAAGCTGGTGTCCATTCGGTGGATCCAGATATCAAAGTTCAGGTAGATTACGCAGGTTCCTTTACCGACGCGTCAAAAGGCAAGTCTTTGGCGCAGGCGCAATACGCCGGTGGAGCTGATGTTATTTACCATGCAGCAGGTGGAAGTGGAGCAGGTGTCTTCAAGGAAGCTAAAGATTTGAATGAAACACGTGATGAAGCCGATAAAGTTTGGGTCATCGGTGTCGACCAGGATCAATCTGCAGAAGGCGAATACACTTCCAAGGATGGAAAAAAAGCAAACTTTGTTTTGACTTCAACGATCAAAGAAGTCGGAGCAGCTTTGAAAGATGTTGCAGAAAAGACGAGTGACGGAAATTTCCCTGGGAATCAAACCATTGTTTATGGTTTGAAGTCTGGAGGGGTGAACTTAGTTACTGGTCAACTATCCTCAGATGCTAAAGCAGCCGTTTCAGACGCCAAAGAAGCTATTATTGCAGGAAATATAAAAGTTCCTGAAAAATAGACTTAGGTGATGGTGCGAGGTTTGACCCTTCCTTTCTCAAGGGCAAAATCTTCTGACTCATCTACTCGTAAAAGTGGCAGAGGTCCCTCATTTGGGGGCAAGCCTTTACCAGGAATGGGTGAAAGGTTAGCCATTTCAATAGAATGAGTTAGCGGAACACGGTCACTTGCTTTAGTAAGAGGTTGAATTTTTTCAACCTCTTTTTTGACAGAAAAATCTTGAAGGGAGGTGGTCATTGTTCTGTAAAAAATGATAGAATAGAGATAGTGTAATGTAAACGAATACCATGGCAAATGAATAGGAGAAAAACCATGAAACTTAACAAATATATTGACCATACACTACTCAAAGCAGATGCCCAAAAAGACGCGATTCTACAGCTGATTGAAGAAGCTAAAGAGTACGATTTTGCGAGCGTCTGTTTGAATCCTAGCTGGGTAGCTTTGGCTGCCAAGGAATTGGCTGGAACTGATGTAAAGGTTTGTACCGTTATCGGTTTCCCTCTGGGAGCAACAACTTCTGCAACCAAGGCGTTTGAGACAGCAGAGGCTGTTAAAAATGGAGCGAGTGAAGTAGACATGGTTATTAATATTGCAGCTCTGAAAGATGGAGACGACCAAGCTGTTTTAGAGGATATCCAAGCAGTTGTTGAAGCTAGCGGAGATGCACTTGTTAAGGTGATCATTGAAACAGCCTTGTTAACGGATGAAGAGAAGGAACGTGCTTCTCGATTAACAGTTGAGGCTGGTGCAGACTTCGTGAAAACTTCAACTGGATTTTCAACTGCTGGAGCAAACGTTCCTGATTTGGAATTGATGCGCCGAGTAGTTGGACCCGATTTCGGTGTTAAAGCAGCGGGTGGAGCTCGTTCCTATGAAGATGCAGTAGCTTTTGTTGAAGCTGGTGCAACACGTATTGGAACTTCTTCAGGTGTTGCCATCATGAAAGGCGAGGTTGTGGATGGAGGCTACTGATCCAATTCAATTAGCGATGGAAATGGCCCAAAAAGCCTACGTTCCTTATTCTCACTTTCCGATTGGGGCTGTTTTAGTGGCCAAGGATGGTCGCTATTATACCGGGGTCAACATTGAAAATGCGAGCTTTGGTTTAACCAATTGTGGAGAGAGAACTGCTATTTTTAAGGCAGTTTCAGAAGGAGTTACTGAATTTTCAGCTCTGTATATTTACGGAGAAACGGAGAGACCTGTTTCGCCTTGTGGAGCTTGCCGTCAGGTAATGGCTGAATTTTTTGAAGCCGATTTGCCGATTACATTAATTGCCAAGGATGGGTCAACGAAAACCATGTCTATGGAAGAGTTGTTACCTTATTCTTTTAAAGATTTAAATTAAAGAATGAAATAAAAAGAGGAGATTGTAATGAAGTCAAATAAAATTGTAGCACTCGGAGCAGCATCACTTGCAGTACTTGGTTTGGCAGCGTGTTCTAACCGCAGTGGTGATCGTTCAGAAGCTGCTTCAGATTCCATTCGTGTAGCCTACGTGACGGATACCGGTGGGGTTGATGACCACTCCTTCAACGAATCTGCATGGACAGGTTTGAAAGCATGGGGTGAAGAAAACAATTTGGAACAAAATCAAGGCTATACCTACTATCAGTCTGAAAATGAATCTGACTTCACCAACAATTTCCAACAAGCCATCACAGAAGGCTATGATATGGTTGCAGGTGCTGGATTTGCCCTTGCAACATCATTGGAGGAAGTCGCTAAAAACAATCCAGATACAAAATTTGTGATGGTGGATAGCGTGATTGATTTGGATAACGTTGCTTCAGCAACCTTCGCGGATCAAGAAGCAGCTTACCTTGCAGGTGTTGCTGCGGCCAAGAACACCAAAACCAAACAAGTTGGTTTCATTGGTGGGGTTGAAAGTGAAGTTATCACGCGCTTTGAAAAAGGTTTCGAAGCAGGGGTCAAATCAGTTGACCCATCGATTAAAGTCCAAGTGGACTATGCTGGTTCCTTTAATGATGCCGCTAAAGGTAAAACCATTGCAGCTGCTCAATACGCAGCTGGTGCAGACGTGATTTTCCACGCTTCTGGTAAAACTGGTGATGGCCTTCTGAATGAAGCGATTACCCGGAATGAGAAATTTGCTGCTGATTCAGACGAAAAAGTTTGGGTTATCGGTGTTGATAGCGATCAAGCCCCTCAAGGTGGATACAAAGACAAAGATGGTAAAGAATCTAACGTAGTCTTGACTTCAACATTGAAAGAGGTCGGAAACACCATCAAGGATATGGCAACTAAATTGCAAGAAGATAAGTTCCCTGGTGGAACAACAACTGCCTACGATTTGAAATCAGGTGGTGTAGAAGTAACTTACGATAACTTGAACGAAGACACTAAAAAAGCTGTCGAAGAAGCAAAACAAGCCATCATCGATGGCAAGGTAACGGTTCCTGAAAAATAATTTAGGAAGACGTTAGAAAGGATAAACGGAATATGGCAAATGAACATGTCATCGAGATGCGCGATATCACCAAAAAATTTGGAGATTTTGTTGCCAATGACCATATCAACCTTCAACTCCGTAAGGGCGAGATTCACGCCCTTCTCGGAGAAAATGGGGCAGGAAAATCAACCTTGATGAACATGCTGGCGGGCTTGCTTGAACCAACCAGCGGTGAAATTGCGGTCAATGGCCAAGTTGTTCAATTGGATTCTCCTTCAAAGGCTGCTTCCTTGGGGATTGGGATGGTTCACCAGCACTTTATGCTAGTAGAGGCTTTCACGGTCGCAGAAAATATTATCCTTGGAAGTGAAGTTACCAAAAACGGTGTGCTGGACATTAAAGAAGCCACCAAAGAAATTGAAGAACTGTCCAAGCGGTATGGTCTTGCAGTAGATCCATCTGCTAAGGTGGAAGACATTTCCGTAGGGATGCAACAACGGGTAGAGATTCTGAAAACTCTCTATCGTGGTGCTGACATTCTGATTTTTGATGAACCAACAGCGGTTTTGACCCCTTCCGAAATTCAAGAACTGGTTGAAATTATGAAGAGTTTGGTCAAAGAAGGAAAATCTCTGATTCTCATTACCCACAAATTGGATGAAATCCGGGCCGTTGCGGATCGTGTGACTGTCATTCGTCGTGGTAAGAGTATTGAGACCGTTGAAATTGCCGGTGCAACCAACCAAGACCTTGCTGAGATGATGGTGGGACGTTCTGTTTCCTTCAAAACAGAAAAGGTTAAGGCACAACCCAAAGAAACGGTCCTTTCCATTAAGGATTTGGTGGTCTTGGAAAACCGTGGAGTTCCAGCTGTGAAAAATCTTACTTTGGATATTCGGGCAGGTGAAATTGTCGGAATTGCCGGTATCGATGGGAATGGTCAAACGGAATTGATCCAAGCGATTACAGGACTCCGTAAGGTAAAATCTGGGACTATTACACTTAAAGGTGAAAATATCGTTGGTGCAAGCCCGCGGACCATTACTGAAATGCAAGTTGGACACGTTCCAGAGGACCGCCATCGTGATGGTTTGGTGCTAGAATTGTCTATTTCAGAAAATATTGCGCTTCAAACCTACTACAAAGAGCCAATGAGTTCCAAAGGGATTCTCAACTATGGGAACATCTATGACCAAGCACGTCGCCTGATGGCTGAATTTGATGTGCGGGCCGCCAGTGAGTATGTGCCAGCAAAGGCACTTTCTGGAGGAAACCAGCAAAAAGCCATTATCGCGCGGGAAGTTGATCGTAATCCAGATCTCCTCATTGTTAGTCAACCAACACGGGGCTTGGACGTTGGAGCGATAGAGTACATCCACAAACGCCTGATTGAAGAGCGGGATAAAGGTAAAGCCATTTTGGTGGTGTCTTTTGAATTGGATGAGATTCTCAACGTCTCAGACCGTATTGCAGTTATCCATGACGGTCACATTCAGGGTGAATTGGATCCTGAAACCACCAACAAGCAAGAGCTTGGTATCTTGATGGCTGGTGGAGAATTGAAGAAGGAGGAAGGAAATGTCTAAGAAACTTCAAGGTGCAGCTGTCCCTTTGATCTCCGTTCTCCTTGGGATTCTCCTAGGAGCCATCATTATGTGGATCTTTGGCTACGATGCTATTTGGGGCTATGAAGCGCTCTTTGCGACAGCTTTTGGTTCGCTTAGATCTATTGGGGAAATTTTCCGGGCTATGGGGCCCTTGACGTTAATTGGTCTCGGTTTTGCAGTGGCTAGTCGAGCAGGATTCTTTAACGTCGGTTTGTCTGGACAAGCCTTGGCAGGCTGGATTGCAGCCGCATCCTTTGCCCTACTCAATCCGGATTTACCTCGATTGGTTATGATTCCCGCTACCATCGTGATTGCCATGGTAGCGGGTGGTTTGGTTGGTTCTATTCCAGGTGTCCTTCGGGCTTACTTGGGGACCAGTGAGGTTATTGTCACTATCATGATGAACTACATTGTTCTCTTTGTGGGAAATGCCTTGATTCACCAACTGCCACAATCCGTTATGCAAAGTACCGACTCTAGTAAGCCGGTTGGCATGAACGCTACTTATCAGACAGAGTGGTTGCGGGCTCTTACCAGCAATTCAAGGATGAACATTGGGATTTTCTTCGCTATTATCGCGGTGGCCCTTATCTGGTTCCTGTTGAAGAAAACCACCCTCGGATTTGAAATTCGCTCGGTTGGTCTTAACCCTCATGCCAGTGAGTACGCAGGGATGTCCTCTAAACGAATTATCATTATTTCCATGATTATCTCTGGTGCCCTTGCGGGTCTTGGGGGTGCTGTGGAAGGACTTGGAACCTTCCAAAATGTTTACATTCAAGGTTCGTCCTTGTCTATCGGTTTCAATGGGATGGCCGTATCCCTTTTGGCCAATAACTCTCCAATTGGAATTATTTTCGCGGCCTTCCTCTTTGCGGTTCTCCAAGTTGGTGCACCGGGGATGAATGCAGCGTCCATTCCACCAGAATTGGTTAACATTGTGACGGCTTCTATTATCTTCTTCGTTGGAATTCATTACGTGATTGAAAAATTCCTTGAGTCAAAAGCAAAAAAGGGAGGGCAAGCTAAATGAATCTCGAAACCCTATTAGCCTTATTAGTGTCTTCCATGCTGATTTATTCAGCCCCTCTCATTTTCACCTCCATTGGTGGAACCTTCTCTGAGCATTCAGGGATTGTCAATGTTGGTTTGGAAGGAATTATGGTTGTCGGCGCTTTTTCAGCGGTTGTCTTCAACCTTTCAACTGCATCTGCTCTTGGCGATGCAACTCCATGGTTGGCCTTACTTGTTGGTGGTTTGGCGGGCGTTCTCTTCTCCCTCCTCCATGCGGTAGCGACCGTTCATTTCCGGGCGGACCATGTTGTCAGCGGTACGGTATTGAACTTGATGGCTCCAGCCTTAACAGTTTTCTTGGTCAAAGTGCTCTACAACAAGGGACAAACGGACAACATCCAGGAGTCCTTCGGACGCTTTGATTTCCCGATTTTATCAGATATCCCCTTTATCGGAGAAGTCTTTTTCAAGAATACATCGATTATGGGTTACGTGGCCATCGCAACCTCTTTCCTGGCTTGGTTTATTATGTTCAAGACCAAGTTCGGTCTGCGCCTTCGTTCCGTTGGTGAACACCCTCAAGCGGCGGATACATTGGGAATCAATGTCTACATGATGCGGTATGCGGGTGTCATGATTTCTGGTTTCCTTGGAGGAGTCGGAGGTGCGGTTTATGCCCAATCCATTTCCGTAAACTTCTCTATTTCCACTATTGTTGGACCTGGGTTTATTGCCCTTGCTGCGATGATTTTCGGAAAATGGAGTCCAGTTGGTGCCATGCTCTCCAGCCTCTTCTTCGGACTTTCTCAGAGTTTGGCTGTTATCGGTAGCCAATTGCCACTCTTTGATAAGGTTCCAGCTGTTTATCTACAGATTGCTCCTTACGTCTTAACCATCGTTGTCCTTGCGGCCTTCTTTGGAAAAGCCGTTGCACCGAAGGCAGTCGGAGTCAATTATATTAAGTCTAAATAAATTCTTAAAGGTTCCTGGCCTAGCGCCAGGAACCTTTTTTCAAAAAAGGGTTATCCTGTTACACAGAAGTGAATGGAAATGAAAAAAATATAGCCGATAAAGTCATCCCCAATTATTCATACCTAACTTAAAAACCTTCCAGAAACCGTATTGATCACAGGGTTTCTGGAAGGTTCTGCTTTTCACCCATTGGGTGAAACATTCGACTAGACAAAAAAGGATTTCCCCTTTATGATATAAGTGCATATAAAATATAAAAAGAAAGGAAATCCACATGTTCAGTCTAACAAATAATAATGCTAAAAACAAGAATTTTTCTTTTAAGGGAGGAAATCTAACGAATTATGGCG
>NZ_JADXDQ010000051.1:0-12704 GCF_015831295.1 Streptococcus sp. NLN64 | reverse complement strand
TTACTGAATCATTCTATTTGAATGACATTGATATTTATGTGTTTTTGCAATTTTGCAAACTGAGATTCACGCACGTCCTAGATTTGAGACTGATTTTTCAAATTTCCGAGAATAACTTGACACATACCAGAGCTTCCTTTATCTTGTTTTCTTACCTCTACTTTGTTAGAATAGTTGCTACATGTTTGAAAAGGAGAGGAAAATGTCTGAAAAACAAATGAAAACACTTGGGTGGATTGCGACCTTTATGTCCGTGATGATGTACGTTTCCTACATCCCTCAAATCATGAACAATTTAGCCGGTCAAAAAGGGAATTTTATCCAGCCCTTAGTTGCGGCCATCAACTGTAGTCTCTGGGTTTACTACGGCTTGTTTAAAAAAGAACGAGACATACCTCTTGCAGCTGCTAACGCGCCAGGAATTGTCTTTGGTCTGATTACCGCTTTGACAGCTTTACTTTAGGAGGAAATGAAATGAATCTCGATTTTAAACAGGCTTCTGAGGGCAAAGAACTTCTCTCTACAACGGTCTGGGAAAGCATTGTGAATCTGAACGCAACTCAAGAAATTCAAGTTGCGGAAATCAATCCGGATTTTGCGGATGGAGAAAGCCTAAACCGTGAATACGGGGTGCCCTTTGAACAGGAGGCAAACTGCCTGGTCCTTGAAGGCAAACGTGGGGACGAGAAAAAATATGCCGCCCTTCTTATCCCTTACGGTAAAAAAGCCAACACCAATGCGACCGTTAAGCGCCCCTTAGATGTTGCCAAAGTCGGCTTTGCTCCCTTAGACTTTATCCTGGAACAGACAGGTATGGAATTCGGTGCCATTACCCCGATTGGACTTCCCGAAACATGGTCGATTCTGATCGATCAGCAAATCCTGGAACAAGATAGCATTATTGTAGGCGGCGGACTAGTACAGTCCAAATTGTTAGTTCCGACTAAGTTATTAACACAACTTCCCAATGTTCAAGTGATTGAAGGACTGGCGAAAGATTAAGATAATACGAAAAAAACTTGCGATTTCCGCAAGTTTTTTTCATACTATCCCCAAAAAGCATCTTCAACGGCTTGCTCTGATGAGAAAAGCCAAACTTCTTGGATTTTCCCGTTTTCCATACGGAAAAGGTCAATGCCATTCATATTCAATTCTTCTCCATCTGGACGTGTTCCCACAAAAGTAACGTTGGCTGCCACCAAATCACCATTGTCTGATACCCAGTTTGTAAGAACTTTGAAGGTCCCATTTGTTTTTTCACCAAAGGTAGCCAAGTGAGCTCCAAGTTTTTCTTTACCAACAACTGTTCCAGAAACAGAGTGATTTCCAGGTTGGTGCCAGATGATATCGTCTGCCATGGTATCAAATACGGCAGGGAAATCACCTGCAATAAGACCTTCATTGTAACGATTGAAAATTTCTAGATTTTTAGACATTAGTTTTCTCCTTTATTTGATTACAAATCTATTGTATAATCAGACTAATAAAACCACAAGTACGTTTTTTTGCTACGCTTAGTAGCAAACTTAGTACTATTGGCGTAAAATAAGGAGAAAAAATTGACAAATAAAGTGAGTGAATATGGAATTTGTCCATTTGCGACGACACAAAAGGTCTTGACAGGGAAGTGGGCCTTGGTCATTCTGTATCAATTGAGTACGGGAACCAAACGTTTTAACGAGTTACAACGAAACATTCCTGGTGTGACTCAAAGTATTTTAACCCGCCATTTAAGACAACTCGAAAAGGATAAGTTGGTCCATCGTGAAGTTTACCCAGAAGTACCTCCTAGGGTGGAGTATAGCCTAACTGAAATTGGCCGCAGTTTTCAAGGTGTTTTAGATCAAGTAGAGACATGGGGACTCAATTATATAGAAGTATTGGCGCAGGAAGAGAATTCCTAACAAGAGAATATGAGATTTTATTTGAAAATAACACAGATAGTGTTTATTTACGCTTTTTTACTGTGTTATTTTCAAATAAAACACCATTCCCAACGTGGCCAAGGTATTGACTGCTCTTGTCCGGCATCCGGAGAGCATTGGAAGAGTGCTTGTTATGTCTAATGGAGCTTGAGGTGTAGAAGAGGCTTTTGAAAATTTACCAAAGGAGTAAGATATGAAAAAAACTCATGAAACGAAGCATTGCCGTTCGGGAGGCCTATCACAAATTAGAGGAGGCCAATCATGGCTCTCGTTGGTCCATTGAGGAAGATTTTTTGGCTTTGTCGAATGATGTTGGAAATTTGCAGCGTTTGGTGATGACCAAACAAGGTCGCTATTATGATGAAACTCCATACCGCTTGGAGTCCAAATTGGCAGAAAATATGTGGTGGCTTTTGGAGTTTGCAAATCGATTGGATATTGATGTTGAAGCGGAAATGGAAGAATTCTTATCTGAAAAAGAAGTCTTGTTGGGTTTAAAATAGGTTATGAAAATGATAACGTAACACTGGCGATAAACTAAAATCCGGATTGATATAGTCTTTTGGTTTACTTTTAGTACAAGGCAGCGAGTCGTAGACAGTACTGAAGTACGGCAAGACGAGCTAACACAGTAATAAAATATAAACTAAAAGAGTATACTAAAAATCAGAATGCCTACATCATAGATAGCTGAAAAGGCTGAGGAAATCAGCTTTTTTCTTTTACCGCAACTACATCCCTTTAAAAACTGACTTTAAAAATAAAAAGACTAGACATTTTATTTTATATCTGTTATACTTATATCAAGATGTTGGAAGCGCACCCATCGAACCGAATTTAAAGGAGAATCTTATGTCTAAAGCGTTAATTATCTGCGTTGCAGGAATGTCTTCCTCTTTAATGGCTTCTAAAACAACGGAATATCTTCAAGCACAAGGAAAAGATATCACAGTGGAAGCTATTTCATCGAATGAAGGGGAGCAAGTGATTGCTGATGCAACCTATGATGTCTATCTCGTAAGTCCACAGGCTGGTATGTACTACAATCAATTTGCGGCAGTCGGTGCAGAAGCTGGTCGTCCTGTAGTGAAGGTTCCACCACAAGCCTATGTTCCAATTCCAATGGGAATTGAGAAAATGGCACAACTCATCTTGGATAATCTTGCGTAAGGAGGCTGACTATGAGTCCTGAAGAACTACAGGTTGCGGCTTTTGAGATTATACTTCATAGTGGGACTGCGCGAACTTCTATTCATGAAGCTTTTGCGGCCATGCGTGAACATGATTATAAGCTAGCTCAAGAAAAATTAGATGCTGCAGATGAGGAGTTGTTGGAAGCTCACCATGCCCAAACGGACTTGCTGCAAAAATATGCTAGCGGTACTGAAATTAAGATTGAGATTATTATGGTACACGCTCAAGATCATCTTATGACAACCTATACCTTGAAAGAGGTTGCGACAGAAATGCTTTATCTTTATCAAAAAGTCGGATAAAGCACTGAGTCAAGTATTTTCATGAACGATAATTTAGAGGCTGGTATGTTACTCAGCCTCTTTTTATGTTTATACTCTTTGAAAATCAAATTTAATTGTTGTCAGGTCAGACAGTCTGGTAGACTGTCTGAGATCCTAGTTAAAAAACGAAGTTTTTGTCAACTTTGCCGTACTTATTTGAAACTTTCTACGAAAGTTTTATCGGTAAACTCAAAACCTCTCCCAGAGGTTTTGAGTTGTCTGTGGCTCACTTCCTAGTTTATACTCATTAAATTTCAAAATCTGACGTTGTCAAGCCTCTTCGGTGAACTTTAGTTCTACCATCATCGGCTTTCCTAGTCATCTTTTTGAAATTTTTCGAGTATTCCGATTTAGAAGTTAGTTAAGTATTAATTTTTGATTTTCATTGAGTATTAGATTCTTTTACATAGTACAAAAAAGTCGGAAGAGGAGTCCGACTTTTTTGTATTAATAGGATGAGTCTTCAAAACCATTCTCCTGGGCGACCGTTTTAAACCAATGTCCAGATTTCTTGATGGTTTTTACTTGGGTGTGGATGTTGTTTGAAATAAAGCCGTAGCGGTTTCGATAGGCGTTCATCCAAGACCAGCAGTCTATTGGAGTCCAGAGATGGTAACCAAAGCAATTGGATCCTTCAGCAATTCCCTGATGGAGGTAGGCTAGGTGTTCTTTGATGAAGTCGATACGATAGTCGTCTTGGATTTGACCATTTTCATCAAGGAAGCGTTCTTCGCGGGAGACTCCCATGCCGTTTTCAGAAACAAACCAGGGGATATTTCCGTAATTGTCTCTGATATTAATAGCAATGTCATAGATGGCTTGTGGGTAGATTTCCCAGCCCTTGTCAATATTCATCCGTCGTCCAGGCATTTCGTAGTTGTCGTAATAGCGATTGGGCATCCAATCACCAACTGAATTTGGAGCGATTTCTGGAGCTTTTACACGGTTTGGATGGTAGAAATTTACACCGAGGAAATCAACAGTATTTTGTTCAAAAATAGCCTGATCTCCGGGTTTGCTTTGCCAGAGGACCTTATCGGCTTCTAGTCGTTGGACCAATTCTTCTGGGAAGTGGCCTTTAATAGCTGGTTCCAGGAATAATTTATTGTTCCAGAGTTCTGCAAAATGGGCAGCGTCCAAATCTGCTTTTGCATCTGAGGCAGGATAGGTTGGTGTCAAGTTAAGAACCGTTCCAATCCGACCTCCATTTTCTTGGAGTCCTAGTTCTCGAAATCTAGCGATGGCTTTGGCTGAAGCTAGATTAAGGTGGTAGGCCACTTGAACGGCTCTTTTTCCATCCACTAATTTAGGATAATGAAATTGATAGAGGTAACCACCGTCGACAACGACCATGGGTTCATTATGGGTGGTCCAATCTTTGACGCGATCGCCAAAAGCTTTGAAGGCTTGTTCCGCAAATCCTACATAGAGATCAACAACATGGCGTGATTCCCAACCTCCATATTTGTGGTAAAGTTCGATGGGGAGGTCAAAATGGTGGAGGTTCATGATAGGACGAATACCATTCGCAATGAAACAATCAATAACCTTATTGTAGAAATTAACGGCGTCCGGGTTGACTGTATTGGTTTCTAAATCATTAATTAATCGGGACCATTGAATGGAGGTGCGGACGCTATTCAAGCCGATTTTTTTCATTAAAGCGATGTCTTCCTCGTAACTATTGTAGAAGTTGGAAGCTGTATCTGGCCCGACTTGATTATAAAAAACCTCGGGCTCAATCTCATACCAGTAGTCAAACATATTGGCGTGTTTCTTTTGGAAACGTCCTTCACTTTGGGGGCCAGAAGTAGCAGCTCCCCACCAAAAATTTTTGGGAAATGTATACTTTGTCATAAGAGTCTCCTTTGTTTCTATAGTGCTATTATACATCTTTTTCAAAAAAAGACAAGATATTTCAATAAAAGGACTAGACATTTTGGGGTAAAAGGCGTATATTGATAGTATCAAAAGAAAAGAGGAGTGCTTATGAATAAGTTCTTAGACGCTTTGAGTGATAAACTCTTGCCTCTGGCTAATAAGTTAGGATCTAATCGCTATTTGGCGATTTTGCGGGATGCTTTTATGTTAGCCTTTCCAGTTACCATGTTTGGTTCCATTTTAGTGGTTATTACGAATTTGCCTTTTTTGAGTGATAGCCTTCGAGGAACACTCTATCAATTGTTAGGGAATGGGCAGTTGGCTACGATGTCCATCATGACCCTCTTTGTAGTCTTTGGGATTGGTTATTATCTGACCAAGAGCTACAAAGTTGAAGGGGTCTTCGGTGGTGCAGTAGCTCTATCTAGTTTCCTAATTCTGACACCGTTTTACACCCAGTCAGAAGGTGGTGAAGTTGTTTCCAATGTTCTAAGTCTGGATCGACTTGGAGCAAAAGGAATGTTCCTGGGGATGATTACTGCGTTTGTGGCTGCAGAACTCTATAGTCGTTTTAGTAACAAGGGGTGGCAGATTAAGATGCCAGATACTGTTCCCCCTGCCGTTGCAAAATCGTTTGCGGCGATTATTCCGGGGACTTTAACCCTATCCATTTTCTTGGCAATCAATGCCTTGGTAACGGGTGTATTTTCCGTTAACCTTCATGATATTATTTACGATGTCATTCAAAAACCTCTGGTTGGTCTTGGCTCTAGTCTCGGTGCAACCTTGATTGCTCTTTTCTTCATACAGATTCTTTGGTTCTTTGGTCTCCATGGACAAATTCTAGTCAATTCCGTAATGGATCCGATTTGGAATACCTTGAACTTAGAGAACTTGGAAGCCTTTAAGGCTGGTGAAGCGGTCCCACATATCATTTCTAAATCCTTTATGGAAACCTTTACCGTTGGTCTTGGTGGTTCAGGGATGACACTGGCTGTGGTTCTGATTATGGCCTTTATCTTGAAGAAAAAGCTCTACAATGATGTTGGTCGATTGGCTCTTGGAGCAGCCGTCTTTAATGTGAATGAGCCGGTTATTTTTGGTCTCCCAATCGTTTTGAATGCTACGATCTTAATTCCATGGATTCTGGCGCCAATCCTTGTGACAAGTCTAAATTACTTTGTTATGTTCATTGGTCTTGTGCCGGCTCCAACGGGAGTTTCGGTGCCTTGGACAGTGCCTGTGTTCTTTAGTGGTATGATTGCAACCAACTCGATTGCGGGTGGATTGTTACAATTAGTGGATGTGGCTCTCGTCGGTTTCATATGGTATCCATTCCTTCGTATACTGGACAAACAACCAGATTCTGATCTATAATGTGAATAGGCTTTCGTCACGAGAGAAAGATTCATATAGATCGGAGGGTTCTATGCCAAAGTATGAAGAAATCGCCGGTGTTTTGCGGCAACGGATTACCGATGGTGTTTATCCGGTAGGTTCCATGTTACCAACACGAACGATTCTTGCTGAGGAATTTCAGGTAAGTCGGGTCACCGTTAAAAAGGCAATTGAAATTTTGACGGTTGAGGGCTTGGTTCTATCTCGACAAGGAGATGGAACCAAGATTCTCAATTCGTCCTTCTTTGATCGGGAGGATGCCAAATTCCGTCTGGATAATTTTAATGGACTAAGCTCAGATCTTCATTCAGATGATCGCAAGTTGAGCAGTCAGGTGATTGAATTTACGGTAGATTTTCCGGATCAGGAGCTGGCGGACCGTTTGCAAGTTGATCAGACAACGCCAGTTTATAAGATTGTTCGTCTGAGACTTCTGGATGGAGAACCTTATACCCTTGAACATACTTACATGCCAAGTGATTTAGTGCCAGGTCTCAACCAGGAGATTCTGGAGGCATCTATTTATGATTTTTTGCTAAAGAAATTAGGCTTAAAATTTGCGGGCTCTTATCGACATATTACCGCTGAGCGTCCGGATTCTTATGATGTGGAGTATTTGGATTGCAAAAAAAATGATCCGATATTACAGATAGAGCAGCTAGTCTATTTAAAAAATGGTCGTCCGATTGAATATTCGCGGAGTAGAAATCGCTATGATACCCGGGGCTATTCACTTTTAGATGTAAAAACAAATTAAGGAGAGGCGAATAATGGCAGAACCACTATTTTTAAATTCGCAAATGCATGAAAAAATTTGGGGTGGAACCCAACTACGGGATGTTTTCGGTTACGAGATTCCTTCCGACAAAACAGGTGAGTATTGGGCAATTTCAGCCCATCCCAATGGCGTTTCACGGGTTGCCAATGGGCGTTTTCAAGGTTTGGGTTTGGATCGCTTGTACCGTGAGCAGAAAGACCTATTCGGAAATCCGGATTCGCCAGTCTTCCCGCTATTAACAAAGATATTAGATGCCAATGACTGGTTGAGCGTTCAGGTTCACCCGGATGATCGCTATGCTTTAGAACATGAGGGGGAGCTTGGGAAAACGGAGTGTTGGTACGTCTTGGAAGCAGAAGAAGGTGCGGAGATTATCTATGGTCACGAGGCTCAATCTAAGGAAGAACTGGCTCAAATGATTGAAGCGGGTGACTGGGAGCATCTATTGACCAGAGTTCCTGTAAAAGCGGGTGATTTTTTCTATGTTCCCAGTGGGACCATGCATGCGATTGGAAAGGGAATTCTGATTCTTGAGACCCAGCAATCGAGTGACACCACCTATAGAGTCTATGACTTTGATCGGAAAGACGATCAAGGGAATCTGCGGGAATTGCACCTGCAGAAATCCATTGATGTCTTGAATATTGGAAAAACCGCTCATTCAACTCCTGCGAAGCTAGTTGTTGAAAACCTGGCAAGTACCTTGCTTGTCTCTAATGAATTTTTTACAGTTTATAAGTGGCAGATTCTAGGACGTGAATCTTTTGCCCGAGTGGCACCTTATCTTCTTTGCAGCGTCGTTGGAGGCCAAGGTCTGCTGGAAGTTGAGGGCCAGGTTTACAAATTGAAGAAAGGCGATCATTTCATACTGCCTTATGATGTTGCACATTGGGCGTTCGAGGGTGAGTTAGAGATGATTGTGAGCCATCCACATTCTTAGGAGGTTTTTATGGCTTTGTTGGTCTGTGATTTAGGAGGGACAGCTGTTAAAACAGCCTTATTTACAGAAGGAAACCTAGAGCTCATGGATTCTTTGCCAACCCCTTCTAGTTGGGAAGAGATGAAGGTTGCCCTGCTGGCTCTCAAAAATCAAGTTTCCTCTGAAAATATCAGCGGATTAGCCTTGTCTTGTCCTGGATCTGTCGATACAGAAACAGGTATTATTTATGGAAAAAGTGCCATCCCCTATATCCATCGTTTTCCCATCCAAGCAGAATTGGAAGAACTTTTAGGCTTGCCTGTATCCATTGAAAATGATGCCAACTGTGCAGCACTAGCCGAGCTGCATATGGGGGCAGCGCGTGGCAGCTCTTCTGCAGCTTTTTTTATCATTGGTTCAGGTGTTGGTGGCGCACTTTCAATAGGTACCCAATTGCAAAAAGGGGAAAACTTGTTTGGTGGCGAGTTCGGTTATATGCTCTTGGACCAAGGGCGTAGTCTGAGTCAATTGGTGAGCCCGGTCCAAGTTGCGCAACGGTTTGCGCAGGACCAAGGTTTGGACCATGTAACAGGTAAGGACTTGTTTGATTTGGCTCAGTCTGGTCATCCAGCAGCTGAGGAGGCTGTTGAAAGTCTCTATAACTCCCTTGCCGTAGGGATTTACAACGTTTTGATGACAGTCAATCCAGAATTAGTCCTACTGGGAGGAGCAATCTCCGCCCGAGAGGATTTAGTTCCAAATGTGCAGCGTCGCTTAGAAGCACTTATTCAGGAAACCGATGCAGAGGATATCCGTTTTAGGCTAAAAGCCTGTGCGTTTCAAAATCAGGCAAACCTTCTCGGTGCTGTTTCCCATTTTTTGATAAGCCATTCTGAAAAAGTTTAGTTTTTTAGTACAAGGCAGCGAGTCGTAGACGCTAAAACGTTCGAAGAAAGTTTCAAATGAGTACGGCAAGACGAACTAACTCAGTAATAAAAAATAAACGAAAGAGTATATGAAATCCCCCCCTGATTACCATCGAGTATCGGGGGGATTTTTACGGTAGTCATATGGTTTGTTTTTAGAAAAAGACAGCGAGTCATAGCCAGGACTGAAGTATGGAGTAAGCTAATACAGAAATAAAAGATAAACTAACATCCTATATCTGGACAAATTGAATTGGTCAGACTTTTTAGCTCCAATGATTTACCAAGAGAGTATGATGAGTGATTTCTTTGTAGAGTGGTTTACATAAGAGCTTCTACCATCTATGCTGGTCACTTCTTTGACTGTCCATCTCATCCTAGATCCTGATCCAAGAAAGCTGACAATGAAAAGGAGATTTTGGGGGAAGGTATTTGTGAAGCTCAATTTCTCATATAGAAAGCTGAATTGAAGAATATATCCCTATAAAAAAATAGATTAACTTTTCGTAAGCAAACGTTTGTTTTTTCTGTAAAAAAATGTATCCAAAAATTTCATGGTTTTTCTGAGCATTTTACTGTACATACAAATTTAAAGTGTGTTAAAGTATCTTCGAACAAAAAAGAAAAGAGAGGTTTATAACTTATGTTCAAGAAAAAACAGCGATTTTCAATTCGAAAATTTAAAGTTGGTGTTTTTTCTGTTTTAGTAGGTAGTCTATTTGTTTTAGACCCTTCTAGTACTGTTGCGGCTGAGGAACATTCTCCTATCGATGTTCAAGTCGTAGAAGAGAGAGTACAGCCAGGATCTGGGGAAATTGCTTCTGAGACAGAACTCCCACAAGCGGAGCCGGTAGAGGTAAGCCCTACTCCTGCTCAGTCAGCTGAACTGGCTTCAGAGACTAAGGTGACTCCAGAAACAGCAGCCACAGTAGTCAAAGAAGATAGCGCCCCATCAATTTCTGAAGAACCTGCTGCAGAGGAGAAGGTTACAACGGAAGCGAAGCCGGTTGCGCAAGCTCCAGAGACAGCTGAAACGACAACAAACAAAGAAACGCCACAAGTAGAAGCGCAAGCAACTACTAAGGAAGTAGAGACTCCAGCAGAAAAAGTGGAGAGCAAGCCAGCAACGACTACAGGAAGCCAATTCCGCAGTGCTTTTCGTGCTTTCCGGAATGCGGATACTTCATCAGGTGGTTTGCAAACTGAGAAGGTAGCCAATTTGGATGATATTGATTATGGTGTCTATGGTTTCTCACCTACAGTCAATAAGAATTCGATTGTAGAAGGCTATAATGGATTTGTTCACCGCCCTGGTAAGAATTTTAAAGATCGTTTCCCAGTCAGTGTTAACGATGCTATCATGAATAAGGATCCAAAAACAATTACAGACAAACCTTACGTTATTATCAAAAATGTAGGGGAGTATCAAGGTAAGACCTTGGATATGAAAGTTGAGTATGTGGATTGGAAGAAATCGGTCAATGCCAATGGAGACCCTGTTTGGGGTACCTATGCCAATGCACAGTTAATTATTCAGCGAATTGTAACAGGAAATGGTCTGTCAGCTTCTTTAGAAGGTTTAGACTATTTAACTGTAAGAGAAACGTACATTGATAGCGCTACAGGTGAAACTGTTACGGTTAAGGCTAATAAAGCACTATTAGACTTGGATAGAGATGAGATGTTTGCGATTTCCAATAATTCAAACGCGACTATCCAAAAAATGAGTGATGAGATTACAACAGCGGATTCAGGACTCCCAATTGGAACAGTTGTTAAAAATAGCACTCGAAATGCACCAAAATATTTGCGGGATAAAGAGACTAAGCAACCAATCTTTGATACAGATCATAGGATCAATGTAAAATATGAATCCTCTGAAGATAAACCGTTTGAGTATTCATTTGTTGCACCAGCCTTCCGAAATTCCACTAATGGTTTAGGAAGAAATGGTATTGCAAATGCTCCTGCCAAAAGAACCCAACCAGATGATTCTCAGAGATTAGAAAAATTTTACGGATCACGTTTTAGTACGAGACCTCTTCGAAAAGTTACTCAATTCAATGGGGCAGGCTATCGTAACCGTTATGTTTGGGGAACCATTATCAATGAGGATGTTGAACCAGATACACCATTGCAGTATGTTGCGGATGATGATCAGGGACACACAGCTGACCTAAAAGAAGATGGTCAAGTTGTAAAAGATGAAAATAATAAAAATGTTAAGCAAGATGCGGTAGAAGAAGTTCATATTGAAAAAGGAACTGAAGAGGTTAGCTTCCGTAATGAGACCTCCACTGCCTTTAAGATAAATGGTGAGCCTTTGACGCAGCTTGTCTTCACACAAAAACTTGACGATCGACTAACTTTTAAAAATGGTAGTCTAGTTGTTACACTTGGAGAGGATGATAACGGGAATCCGAGAATTGTAACAGGTCAGGGAACTACCAAGTATGATCGAGCTACCAATACTGTTACATGGACAGCCAATTCTGCTCTGTTAAGAAACGAAGAGAGTCAAGGCCAGTCTCTAACGGTAGACTTTAAGGCGACTTCTAAGGTTACTGGCGACGGAGTTATTATTAACCCAGGTGCTACATTTGATATTGATAAATATAGTGTTGAATCAAATAAAACAAAGATTACTTATGGTAACTATGTTCCACCTGTGACGGATGAGCTTCAAGAAGAAGTAGATAAAGAAAAAGAAGTTACTGAAAGTACTAACTACACGAATGCTGATCCAGAATTGAAGCAAGCCTATGATGATGCACTCACCAAAGGGACTGAAGTTTTAGAAGATCCTAACGCTACTCAAGCAGACGTTGATGCTGCGAAAGAGGCGTTAGAGGCAGCTCGCAATGCTTTAAATGGAGATTCTAAACAAACCCCAGAAGCAGTCGATAAGTCAGAATTGGAAGTTGAAGCAGCTAAAGAAGATGAGGTTACAGCTTCAGACGCCTACACTAAGGCAACAGAGGAAGCTAAGAAAGCCTATGATGATGCCCTAGCAGCAGCGAAAGAAGTATTGGCAGATCCAGCAGCGACAGCAGAGCAAGTAGCAGCAGCGAAAGAGGCTCTAGCGAAAGCAGCGGAAGACTTGGCTAACAATCCATCGAAAGATCCAGTAGCAGAAGCGAAGGAAGACGCTAAGAAAGCAATTGAAGAAGCCTTGGCAGAGAAAGAAGCAGCGATTGACGCATCAGACGCAACTGATGAAGAAAAAGCAGCAGCTAAGGAAGCAGCGAAAGCAGAAGCGGATAAAGCTAAAGAAGCAGTCGATGCAGCAGAGACAGCAGATGCAGTAACAGAAGCAAAAGATTCTGGAGTTAAATCTGTAGAAGATGTTGAAGTACCATC
>NZ_JADXDQ010000050.1:0-13094 GCF_015831295.1 Streptococcus sp. NLN64 | reverse complement strand
GCTTGGATACGTTTATGAAAAGAAGCTAGTGATTTATCTTTTAGGGCTGTTTCTAATTCGTTAATGTGTTCTGGTGTAAAAATCATAATACTATTATATTTCAGATTTTGAAACTAATCAAGTATAAAAATTTTGTAAAAATTGTTGAGAATTTGTTCAACTTGTGGTAAAGTGTCTAATAAGGTTTGATAATCAAACCATTTAAGAATAAAAGGAAAGGGGTTTTATGGCATATTATGGAATTCTGATGGAAAAAACGGATGGGCTTGCAAGATTGACGCTAAACCGACCAGAAGTGGCAAATGGCTTTAACGTCCCCATGTGTGACAGTATCTTAGCAGCCTTAGCGGATGTCGCAAGCGATGAATCCTTGCGAGCGATGGTCATTCAGGCGGCTGGAAACGTTTTTTCTGTTGGTGGTGATTTGGTTCAAATGAAGGAAGCTGTCGATAAGAACGATATCGATTCCCTGGTTCGCATCGCAGAACAGGTAAACGAAATTTCCTTGGCCTTAAAAAAATTAGGGATTCCTGTTATCATGCTGGTGGACGGTCCGGTTGCCGGTGCAGCTTTTAACATGGTCTTGGCTTCAGATTTCTGTATTGCATCTGAAAAATCCAAGTTCATCCAAGCTTTTGTGGGAGTTGGTCTAGCCCCAGATGCAGGAGGCTTGTTTCTCTTAACCCGCTCTATTGGGATCAATCGAGCGACACAAATTACCATGACAGGAGAAGCAGTCTCTGCAGAGAAAGCTCTAGACTGGGGCTTTGTCTATAAAGTTTGTGAGAGTGAGAAAGTAATCAAAGTAGCCGATCAGCTTTTGAAAAAGCTAGCTCGGGGATCCAAAAATACCTACCGAGCCATCAAGAGCATGGTCTGGGAAAGTGAATTTTCCGCCTGGGAAAACTATGCCAAGTTAGAGTTATCCTTGCAGAAGGAATTAGCTTTTACGGAAGATTTCAAGGAGGGTGTGAGAGCTCATTCGGAGCGACGCCGCCCCAAATTTTTAGGCAAATAGTTTTAAAATCAAATTATTTCGCAACAAAACCTTGCAAGGTGTTTCGCTATCTGTTATAGTTTGATTATCAAAGTTTTAGCGACTTTGATAATCAAACACTTGCAGGAGGCCCATCATGGATTATCAACAAATCAATGACTACTTGGTTGATATTTTTAATAATGTTTTGATTATTGAGGAAAATAGTTTAAAAACGAGTCGTTTTAAGGACATATCCATTAAGGAAATGCACACCATTGATGAGATTGGTAAGAGACCTGATGTGACTCCAAGCGAGATTGCCCAAACCCTCATGGTGACTTTGGGGACTGTGACCACCAGTCTGAACAAGCTCGAGGCCAAGGGTTATATTGTGAGAACACGTTCTACCATTGATCGTCGTGTGGTTCATCTTGGCTTAACCAAGAAAGGACGATTGATTTACCGCTTGCATAGACGCTTCCATCGTGCCATGGTCACCAGTATTACCGACGGGATGGATCCAGCAGAGTTGGAAGTCATGCAACGGGGATTGGAAAAACTTCATCAATTCTTAGAGGAGCTTAAATAAATGGCTTTTGCAAAGATCAGTCACGTTGCTCACTATGTTCCTGAAAAAATTGTCACCAACGAAGATTTATCTAAAATCATGGATACTTCGGATGGATGGATTAGCAGTCGGACGGGCATTAGAAGTCGTCGGATTTCTACAGGGCAACAGACGAGTGACTTGGCGATTGAAGTAGCCCGAGACTTGTTGGCAAAGTCGGGTTATGCGGCGGAGGAGTTAGACTTTATCTTGGTCGCAACCATCACACCTGATTCGAATATGCCTTCAACCGCAGCGCGTGTGCAAGCTGCTCTTGGTGCGGTAAATGCCTTTGCTTTTGACCTAGCAGCAGCTTGTTCAGGATTTGTATTTGCCCTCGCAACCGCTGAGAAGTTCATCAAATCAGGAACCTCTCAGAAAGGTCTGGTCATTGGCGCTGAGGTATTTTCCAAGGCGCTTGATTGGACAGATCGCCGAACAGCAGTCCTCTTCGGTGATGGTGCCGGTGGTGTTTTGCTTGAACGGTCAGAGACAGAGCATTTTCTAGCGGAAAAACTCTATACGGACGGAAGTAAAACTGGTCTAGAGTCTGGCATGACGACTGTGGCTAATCCCTTTTACCAGGGAACAGATGTGAATCCTTACTTGCAGATGGATGGCCGCGCAATCTTTGACTTTACTATCAAGACGGTTTCCAAGAGTGTGAAGGCCATGATTGAGGTGTCAGGGGAACCTGATTATCTCCTCTTGCATCAAGCCAATATCCGCATTTTGGATATCATGGCTAAGAAAATTGGTCTTCCGCGAGAAAAGTTTTTGGCTAACATGCAGCACTATGGCAATACTTCGGCCGCCTCTATTCCTATTTTGCTTTCGGAAAATGTGGCTAATGGGACTATTCCTATAAATGGAAATCAGAGACTCTTGCTTTCAGGCTTTGGCGGTGGCCTGACGTGGGGAAATATCCTCGTTTTAATGTAATTATACTCATTCCATTTCAAAATCTGAATGTGTTAATCCTCTTCGCCGAACCCCTAGTTCTGCCTTCATCGGATTGATTGCAAGCGATGCTTGCTTCATTACCTATAAATTTTTATCCAATTCCTGGATTAAAATTCATTTCAGATTTCGAACTGTTTCGAGTTTTAAAAATTTTATTTATTTATTATTTATTTATTTATTTATTTATTTTAAAGGAGGAAAATCATGGCAGTATTTGAGAAAGTACAAGAAATTATTGTTGAAGAGCTTGGTAAAGAAGCAGAAGAAGTAACGTTGACAACAACATTTGACGAACTGGACGCAGATTCATTGGATGTCTTCCAAGTGATCTCAGAAATTGAAGATGCTTTTGATATCCAGATCGAAACGGAAGATGGTTTGAGCAATGTGGGTGATTTAGTAGCTTACGTTGAGGAAAAAACAAAATAGTTGAAACGAGGTTGTGAGGTATCCTCATTGAAAATCTTTGGTTGATTTTTGATGGGGATTGGATCCAACCTTTCTTCCTAAAAAATACTTTAATGATCAAAGTATTTTTTAAGAAGAAATCAGATAAGGTCGAGAAAATGAACACAAAAATTACAGAGTTGTTAGGGATTACCTACCCAGTTTTCCAAGGTGGAATGGCCTGGGTAGCGGATGGAGATTTAGCTGGAGCTGTATCCAATGCCGGTGGTCTAGGGATTATCGGTGGGGGGAACGCCCCTAAAGAGGTTGTTAAGGCAAATATCGATAAGGTCAAAGCGATGACGGATAAGCCTTTTGGTGTGAATATCATGCTCCTGTCTCCCTTTGCGGATGATATTGTAGATCTTGTGATTGAAGAAGGAGTTAAGGTGGTTACAACAGGTGCTGGAAATCCAGGAAAATACATGGACCGTTTTCACCAGGCGGGGATTAAGGTGATTCCTGTTGTTCCTTCCGTTGCCTTGGCCAAACGGATGGAAAAGCTAGGGGCTGACGCTGTGATAGCGGAAGGGATGGAAGCCGGAGGTCATATTGGTAAATTGACTACAATGACCTTGGTTCGCCAAGTTGTAGACGCAGTCACCATTCCTGTGATAGCTGCCGGAGGGATTGCGGATGGTCATGGAGCTGCGGCAGCCTTCATGCTTGGAGCAGAAGCCATTCAAGTTGGAACCCGTTTTGTGGTCGCAAAAGAATCCAACGCCCATCAGAATTTCAAAGATAAGGTCTTGAAGGCCAAGGATATTGATACGGTTGTTTCAGCATCCGTTGTGGGGCATTCGGTCCGCTCGCTAAAAAATAAACTGACCACCACTTACGCCAATGCGGAAAAAGAGTTCCTGGCAGGAACCCGTTCTGCTGATGAAATTGAAGAATTGGGGGCTGGTGCTCTCAGAAATGCAGTGGTGGATGGCGATGTTGTCAACGGTTCTGTGATGGCCGGTCAAATTGCAGGTCTGGTACGGAAGGAAGAAACCTGTCAAGATATTGTGGAAGATCTCGTGACAGGGGCTCGCGAGGTTATTTTAGAAGAGGCGAGACGCTGGGGAGAATAAGGAAACGAAGGATGTCAAAAAAAGGATTTCTATTTGCTGGTCAAGGGTCTCAGACTTTGGGGATGGCCAGTGATTTGTACGCGACTTATCCCATTGTCAAGGAGACATTTGATCGAGCCAGTCAGATTTTGGGTTACGATTTGCGGGCCTTGATTGACGAGGATGAGGTCAAGCTCCATCAAACCCGTTACACCCAACCGGCCATTCTGGTAACCTCCCTAGCCATTTATCGTCTATTGGCGGAGCATGGGATAAAACCGGATATTGTAGCCGGCTTATCTCTAGGAGAGTATTCGGCCTTGGTAGCTAGTGGTGCTTTGGCTTTTGAAGATGCGGTAGCTCTTGTAGCCAAGCGTGGAGAATACATGGAGACTGCAGCTCCAGTTGGTAGCGGAAAAATGGTTGCTGTTCTCAATGTCGATCCGGCTTTGATTGAAGAAGCTTGCCAAAAAGCTTCTGCTAAAGGGATTGTCAGTCCAGCCAACTACAATACACCAAATCAAATTGTGATTGGAGGGGAAGTGGCAGCTGTTGATGAGGCCGTTTCCTTCTTGAAAGAACAAGGTGTCAAACGCTTGATTCCCTTAAATGTTTCGGGCCCCTTTCATACGGCGCTCTTGAGACCGGCTTCTGAGAAATTAGCGCTGGAGCTGGAGCGGATTCCCTTTTCAGCCTTTAAGATTCCCTTGGTTGGGAATACAGAAGCCAAGATTATGGAGGCCGATCAGATTCGGAGTCTCTTGGCTCGCCAAGTTATGGAGCCGGTTCGTTTTTATGATTCGATTGCCGTGATGAAAGACTTTGGCCTTGATGAGGTCATTGAGATTGGCCCCGGTAAGGTTTTGTCCGGTTTTTTGAAAAAAATTGATAAGGGGCTTTCCACCACATCGGTTGAGGATAGGGAAAGTTTTGAAGCACTGCTCAAGGGGAAGGGAAACTAATGGAAATTCAAAAGAAAAATGTTTTGGTGACGGGTTCGACACGTGGGATTGGTTTAGCGATTGCACATAAATTTGCGAGTTTAGGAGCCAATGTTGTTTTAAATGGTCGGTCAGCCCTTTCAGAGGAGTTCCTGAATCCGTTTTTAGATTATGGTGTCAAAGTAGTGGCGATTTCTGGGGATGTCTCACAGGCAGCGGATGCAGAGCGGATGGTAGCGGAAGCGACAGAAGCTCTAGGCTCTGTAGATATTCTGGTTAATAATGCAGGAATCACCAATGATACCTTGCTCTTGAAAATGACGGAGGAAGACTTTGAATCCATTTTGAAAGTTAATCTAACCGGTAGTTTTAATATGACCAAGGCGGTCTTGAAGCCTATGATCAAGGCGCGTCAAGGGGCTATTATCAACCTGTCCTCAGTCGTGGGCTTGATGGGGAATGCTGGGCAGGCCAACTATGCGGCTTCCAAGGCTGGTTTGATTGGCTTCAGCAAGTCTGTCGCTCGTGAAGTGGCGGCGCGTGGTGTCCGGGTGAATGTGATTGCCCCTGGATTTATCGAATCCGATATGACGGATCAACTATCCGACAAGATGAAAACTGCGATGATGGCACAGATCCCGATGAAAGTCTTTGGTCAGCCAGAGCAGGTTGCCGATGTAGCTGTTTTCCTGGCCCAACAAGAGTATCTGACAGGTCAGGTGCTTGCGGTTGATGGCGGTTTAACGATGCAATAGAAGAGGTAGAAGATGACTAATAAGCGTGTGGTTGTAACAGGTTATGGTGTGACCTCCCCAATCGGAAATACACCTCAAGAATTTTGGACGAACCTTTATGAGGGGAAAATTGGGATTAAGCCCATTACAAAATTTGATATATCTGAGATTGCCGTGCGGAATGCTGGAGAGATTCAAGACTTTCCTTTTGATAAATATTTTGTAAAAAAAGATACCAATCGGATGGATCTGTACTCGCTCTATGCCATCTACGCTGCCATGGAAGCATTGGAAAATGCTGGTCTAGATATGCAGCAGGTGGATCGTGATCGGACGGGTGTCATTGTCTCCTCAGGGATTGGTGGTCTCCAGGAGTTGGAAGAACAAATTATCCGCATGAGTGAGCGTGGGATGAAGCGGATTAAGCCCATGTTTATCCCTAAGGCCTTGTCAAATATGGGAGCTGGGAATATTGCTCTCAAAATCGGGGCGCAGGGAGTGTGTAAGTCTGTCACAACAGCTTGTGCCTCCGCGAATGATGCGATTGGGGAAGCCTTCCGAGAAATCAAGTATGGTCATCAGGACGTGATTTTAGCCGGTGGTTCGGAAGCTTCTATTACCCGAATTGGGATTGGTGGTTTTAATGCTTTGACAGCTCTATCGACCACAGAGGATCCTGCTCGTTCGGCGATTCCTTTTGACAAAGATCGGAATGGTTTTGTCATGGGCGAAGGTGCGGGTGTGCTCGTCATCGAGAGTCTAGAACACGCGCAAAAACGAGGAGCTACCATCTTAGCTGAGATTGTTGGCTATGGTTCCAATTGTGATGCCTATCATATGACCACACCAACTCCAGATGGATCTGGCGCAGCCAAGGCCATCAAGCTTGCCTTAGCTGAAGCCAATATCCAGCCGTCGGATGTTGATTATGTCAATGCGCATGGGACCTCGACACCAGCCAATGAAAAAGGGGAAAGTCAGGCCATTGTCGCCGTTCTTGGAACAGAGGTTCCGGTGTCTTCGACCAAGTCCTTTACCGGCCATCTCTTGGGAGCAGCCGGTGCTGTTGAGGCTATCGCAACCATTGAAACGATGAGACATCGCTTTATTCCAAAGACAGCCGGGACACGAGAACTATCCGATGACATTCAAGCAAATGTCATTTATGGTCAAGGCTTGGAGGCAGAAGTGAACTATGCGATTTCAAATACATTTGGATTTGGGGGACATAATGCTGTCTTGGCCTTTAAGCGCTGGGAGGGATATGCATGAATATCAATGAAATTAAAGATTTGATGGCGCAATTTGATCGCTCCAGTCTCCGTGAATTTTCTTACAAAAACCACACGGATGAGCTGAGTTTTTCCAAAAATGAACAGGCTCCCCTAGCAGTAGTGGAGAAAAAAGATCCCGTACAAACTGGTCAGCCAGCTGTTCCAGAAACCTCACCTGCTCAAGCAGAAGTTCTGGAGGAATCCGTGGCTTCAGTTGAAGGTGAGCTGGTCGAAAGTCCGCTTGTTGGGGTAGCCTACTTGTCCCCGGCCCCAGATAAAGAAGCCTTTGTCTCCGTCGGAGACACGGTTAAAAAAGGACAGACCTTGCTGATCGTTGAGGCTATGAAAATTATGAATGAAATCCCGGCTCCCAAGGATGGTGTCGTGACGGAAATCTTAGTTGCAAATGAAGAAGTTGTCGAATTTGGAAAAGGATTGGTACGCATCAAATGATGGATCTGAATCAAATCAAAGAAGCACTGCCGCATCGTTACCCCTTTCTCTTAGTGGATCGGATTCTGGAAACCTCTGAAGATGAGATTGTTGCGCTCAAAAATGTCACCATCAACGAACCTTTTTTCCAAGGGCATTTTCCACAGTACCCAGTTATGCCAGGTGTTCTCATCATGGAAGCTTTAGCGCAAACAGCCGGTGTCTTGGAACTGTCTAAGGAAAAGAACAATGGCAAACTGGTTTTCTATGCAGGGATGGACAAGGTTCGCTTCAAAAAACAAGTGGTTCCCGGAGACCAGTTGGTCATGACGGCTAAATTTATCAAACGTCGTGGCACGATTGCGGTTGTGGAAGCCAAGGCAGAGGTTGATGGACAGCTGGCTGCTTCGGGGGTATTGACCTTTGCCATTGGTAGCTAAACCTTATTACTTTTCAAAATCTGACTTTGTCAAGCCTCCTTGATGAACGGATTGATTGCGTGTTTCTACGCCTTATTCGTAATATTCAACAGGTCTCCTAGACCTGTTGAACGATCATCATCGGATTTCCTCGTCTTTTTTTTGAAATGCTGCGAGTATTCTGATTTTGAAAATTGTTAAGTATAACACTCCACCAAAGGAGAAGAAAATGTTCAAGAAAATTTTAATTGCCAATCGTGGGGAAATTGCCGTGCGGATTATTCGGGCGGCGCGTGAGTTGGGGATTGCAACCGTTGCGATTTATTCTGAAGCAGACAAGGAAGCTCTCCATGTTGCCTTGGCGGATGAGGCTGTTTGTATTGGGCCTGCTAAATCGACAGAATCATATTTGGATAGGAACGCGGTCTTATCTGCAGCGATTGTAACCCAAGCAGAAGCCATTCACCCTGGATTTGGTTTTTTGAGTGAAAACTCAAAGTTCGCAACCATGTGCGAGGAGATGAATCTTACATTTATTGGTCCTGCTGGCCAAGTCATGGATAAGATGGGCGATAAAATCAATGCCCGCTCCGAAATGATAAAAGCCAAGGTTCCTGTTATCCCAGGATCTGATGGCGAAGTGTTCACTCCGGATGAGGCCTTGAAAATCGCAAATCGACTGGGCTATCCGGTCATGCTCAAGGCATCGGCCGGTGGTGGCGGGAAAGGGATTCGAAAAGTAAAGAGCCAAGAGGATTTGGCGTCTGCTTTTGAGTCTGCTTCTCAAGAAGCCAAAGCTGCCTTTGGCAATGGAGCCATGTATATCGAAAAAGTGATTTACCCAGCTCGCCATATCGAGGTCCAGATTTTAGGGGATTCTTTTGGCAATATCATTCACCTGGGAGAACGTGATTGTTCCCTCCAGCGGAATAACCAAAAGGTTTTAGAAGAAGCGCCATCGATTGCGATTGGAAAAACACTTCGGACCAAGATCGGTCAAGCAGCAGTACGGGCAGCCCGTGCCGTTAACTATGAAAATGCAGGAACCATTGAATTTCTCCTCGATGAGAAAAGCGGTGAGTTTTACTTTATGGAGATGAATACCCGTGTTCAAGTTGAGCATCCCGTAACTGAATTTGTGACCGGTGTCGACATCGTTAAAGAACAAATTCGTATCGCGGCTGGTCAAGAATTATCCTATAAGCAAGAAGATATTCAGATTACAGGTCATGCCATTGAGTGTCGGATCAATGCCGAAAATCCAAAATTCAATTTTGCACCCAGCCCCGGAAAAATCACAGATCTTTACCTACCGTCAGGCGGTGTCGGTTTGCGCGTGGATTCAGCGGTCTATCCAGGTTATACAATCCCACCCTATTATGACTCCATGATCGCCAAAGTCATCGTTCATGGTGAGAACCGTTTTGATGCACTTATGAAGATGCAACGGAGCCTCTATGAACTAGAGATTGAAGGGGTTGTCACCAATGTTGACTTCCAATTAGACCTCATTTCCGATGATCACGTGATTGCCGGTGATTACGATACCAGTTTTCTGATGGAACAATTTTTACCAGCCTATGCTGAAAAGGATTAGGGGGGAAGGACTTGCGTCCAGCCTCTTTTATTGATGCTCATTACATTTTAAAATCTGAATGTGTTAATCCTCTTCGCCGAACCTATTGATTGCGTGCTTTGCACACCTTATTGATAATATTCAACAGGTCTCCCAGATCTGTTGAACTATCTTCATCGGATTGGAGGCAAGCCAAGCTTGCTTAATTGCATATAAAGTTTAATCCAATTCCTGGATTAAACTTCGTTTCAGATTTCGAACTGTTTCGAGTATGAAAAATGAAAGAGAGGAAAGGAGAATACATGGGCCTATTTACTCGAAAAGAAAAATATATCCGCATCAATCCCAACCGTTCGGTTAGGCGGAAGGTGGAACGAGAGCTACCAGAAGTACCCGATGAACTCTTTGCCAAGTGTCCTGCCTGTAAATCGGCTATTTACCAAAAAGATTTAGGGTCTGCTAAGATTTGTCCAGCCTGCTCCTATCATTTTCGGATTTCAGCCCAGGAACGTTTAGCCCTCATGGTTGATGAAGGAACCTTTGAAGAGATGTTTACCGGTTTTGCAACAAAGGATCCTCTCAAGTTTCCCAACTATCGGGAAAAATTAGCAATTGTAAAGGAAAAAACAGGATTGGATGAGGCGGTGTTAACAGGTAGGGCCAAGATTCGAGGACAAGAAACTGCCCTTGCCATTATGGATTCCAACTTTATCATGGCCTCCATGGGCACGGTTGTCGGAGAAAAAATTACCTGTCTTTTTGAATATGCCATTCAGGAGAAACTGCCAGTGGTCATTTTTACCGCATCAGGAGGAGCCCGTATGCAGGAGGGAATTCTTTCGCTTATGCAGATGGCCAAAATTTCAGCAGCAGTAAAATGCCATTCCAATGCAGGATTATTCTATCTCACAGTCCTAACCGATCCAACAACCGGCGGTGTTACTGCATCCTTTGCCATGGAGGGGGATATTATTCTTGCGGAACCCCAAACCTTAATTGGTTTTGCAGGTCGCCGTGTGATTGAATCAACTGTGCGTGAAAATCTCCCTGACGATTTTCAAAAAGCGGAATTTCTTCAGGAACATGGCTTTGTGGATGCCATTGTCAAACGGACAGACTTACCAGCTACAGTTGGACAATTATTGAATTTTCATGGGGGAGTAAATGACCAGTAAGGTAGCACATATTTTAAAAGAAGCTCGGAATCAAGGACGGTTGACAGCTCTAGATTATGCCCAAGCGATTTTTGATGACTTTTTCGAATTACATGGAGACCGAAATTTCCGTGATGATACGGCAGTTATTGGGGGTATAGGAAAATTGGATGGACGAGCCGTAACGGTTGTCGGGATCCAAAAGGGAAAAAACTTCCATGATAATTTGAAGCGTAATTTTGGACAACCCCACCCAGAAGGTTATCGCAAGGCCCTCCGCCTGATGAAACAGGCAGAAAAATTTGGGCGTCCTGTTGTAACCTTCATCAATACCGCCGGTGCTTATCCGGGAAAAGGGGCTGAAGAACGTGGTCAAGGAGAAGCCATCGCCCGAAACCTTCTGGAGATGAGTGACCTGAAGGTGCCCATTATCGCCATTATCATCGGAGAAGGCGGATCGGGAGGAGCTTTGGCCCTTGCCCTTGCTGATCAAGTTTGGATGCTGGAAAACACAACCTATTCCATCTTGAGCCCTGAAGGCTTTGCTTCTATTTTGTGGAAGGATGGAAGTCGAGCCACGGAAGCCGCTGAACTGATGAAGATGACAGCAGCCGAATTAAAAAATCAGGGAATTATTGATAAGATCATCCCAGAACGTGGCTATTTTTCCCGTGAGATCGTCCAACAAATCAAGACCCATTTGATTGATGAGTTGGCTCACTTATCGGCCCTCCCAACAGAGCAACTACTGGAAGACCGTTACCAACGGTTTCGGAAGTATTGATAGAAGCAAAAAACGGACTTTCGCTCGAAAGTCCGTTTTAAAGGGGTTATAGTAAAGCCAAGATCACAAAGTTGAGAATAAAGAGTCCGGTTGCTCCCCAAAGGATTGGGTGAATTTCTTTAGCCTTACCAGTTGAAACTTTAACCAAGCAGTAGAAGATGAAGGCTGCAGCGATACCGTAAGAGATGGAGAAGCAGAGGGCCATAAAGAAGGCTGCGAAGAAGGCTGGAAGAGCATCTTCGAATTGGCTCCAGTCAACATCCAAGAAGGAGGACACCATCATCACCCCGACAATAATCAAGGCTGGAGCAGTAGCTGCTGCTGGGACGATTCCGATAAATGGAAGGAGGAATGTCGAAAGGAGGAAGCAGACTGCCGTTGAAACAGCCGTAAGACCTGTGCGTCCTCCAGCGGAGATACCGGCCGCAGATTCAACGAATGTCGTTGTGTTTGAAGTTCCGAAGAGGGCTCCAATGGATGTCCCGATGGCATCGGCAAAGAGGGCTCTATCCATTTTGGAACTGAAGCCAGTAGAGTTTTCAAGAGCTTCTTCATCTTCCGCAGAGAAAATGCCAGTCTTGCGACCAGTCCCAATAAAGGTCCCGAGAGTATCGAAGGTGTCTGACAAACTAAAGGCAAAAATGGTCATCAGAACCAAAGGCAAACGACTTGTGTCGGCAAAGAGAGAAGAAAGACCACCAAAAGCTGCTAAGAAGGTTGTTCCCAATTCTCCAAAGGCTGTCCCCAAATTATTGTTGACGAAATCAGTGGTCGATAAATCAACCACTCCAAACGGAATTCCCGCTAAGGTCGTTGCGACAATCCCGATGAGAATCGCACCACGTATATTTTTGATGACCAAAACAGCTGTTAAAAGCAGCCCAAACACAGTTAAGAGGACACTTGCATCAGTGAAAGTGGAAATAGAAGGAACAACTCCACCCCCTGCAAAAACAGAAGTGATACCATTGGCAAAGGTTTCGGAAGTCGCTTCAGCAGGAGCAACTCCGTTGACAGTGATAATGTCTGAAGCTGAAGTAAGGAAGGTAATGAGATTGGAATTTTTGAAACCAAGGTAGGCTACAAAGACCCCAATCCCTCCACCAATCGCATGTTGGAGACTGACCGGAATTGCCTTGATGATGCTTTTCCGAACCTTGGTAACAGTGATGAAAACGTTAAAAAGACCACAGAGGAATACCATGGCTAGGGCTTCCTGCCAAGTAAAGCCGAGACCAATCACGACTGTGTAGGTAAAGAAGGCATTGAGCCCCATTCCTGGTGCCAAGGCATAGGGGACATTGGCGAATAGTCCCATCACTAAGGTTGAAACGGCACTGGCAATTATTGTTGCCAAGAAAACTGCTTGGGTTGGCATTCCTGCCACACTAAGCACACTCGGATTGACAAACAAAATATAAGACATGGCAAAGAAAGTTGTAATCCCAGCCATGACCTCAGTTGATACGGTTGTACCGTATTCTTTTAAACTAAAAAACCGTTCCACGGGTTGTTTCTCCTTTATTTACGAATGATAGTATCATTCTAACAAAAGAATGTTCGATTTTCAAGAGTGTAAGTGATTGAAAATATTATTTTTATCCCGAATTATTCATACCCTGAATATCTTTGCGTAACTATCAAAAAAATCATCAGAAACAAGCAATAAACAATTGCAATTCTGATGATTTTTATGAACGATCAAGCTTTTCTATAAATAAAGATGGGT
>NZ_JADXDQ010000005.1:0-60219 GCF_015831295.1 Streptococcus sp. NLN64 | reverse complement strand
CTTTGCTTCACAACTAGGCTCAGCAGGCATCAATCTGCCAAATAAATTGTCCTATTTTTAGAAAAATGGTTGACAAATGGTAGAAAAATCTCTGAAGGAGATTTTGAGCTATCTACGGCTCGCTGCCTTGTACTAAAAGAATATAAAAGGAACAAACTGGTTTCTCACACTTTGTTTGTATGGAGTGATGAGCTGAAGGATGTCTAGGAATCCGCTGCTTTTGAGGTCGGTGTTTTTAAGTGGCGAGTTGTTTGAAAAATACAAGGGGCAATACCAGTATTTAGAACAGTAGTCATTTTTTAGAAAGACACAGATGGAAAAAGTGGTATAATAGGTTGCATTGGAGGTAAAGTTAGATGAAAACAGCAGTTTATCAAAAACCTGGACAGGTTGGCCTTGTTGAGGTAGACCGTCCTCAGATTCAAGATAGTCAAGATGCGATCATTCGGATTGTTCGGACTTGCGTCTGTGGTTCAGACCTCTGGCGTTATCGCGATGAAAATATGGAGTCTGGAGCTATGAATTCTGGTCATGAGGCGATTGGGATTGTGGAAGAAGTTGGTTCCGACATTACAACAGTCAAACCAGGTGACTTTGTCATTGCTCCCTTTACTCATGGGTGTGGAGAATGTGATGCTTGTCGGGCAGGTTTTGATGGAACCTGTGATAACCACATCGGCAATAACTGGTCTGGTGGAGTTCAAGCGGAGTACATTCGTTTCCACTTTGCCAACTGGGCCTTGATTAAAATTCCAGGTCAGCCATCGGATTACTCTGAAGGAATGCTGAAGTCCTTGTTGAGTTTGGCGGACGTCATGCCGACAGGATACCATGCGGCGCGTGTGGCAGATGTGAAGCCTGGTGATAAGGTTGTTGTTATTGGTGATGGAGCTGTTGGGCAGTGTGCGGTTATTGCAGCGAAGATGCGGGGAGCTTCCCAAATTATCATGATGAGCCGACATGCGGATCGTCAAGCCTTAGCTCTTGAGTTTGGAGCGACTGCTGTCGTAGCCGAACGTGGGCAAGAAGGAATTGCTAAAGTCCGTGAAATTCTTGGAGGTGGAGCGGATGCTGCGTTGGAGTGTGTGGGGACAGAGGCTTCTATTGATCAAGCCTTGGGAGTGCTTCACAATGGTGGTCGTATCGGTTTTGTCGGTGTGCCGCATTATAATAACCATGCTTTGGGATCAACCTTTGCGCAGAATATCACCATCGGTGGTGGTTCCGCATCGGTTACTACTTATGATAAACAAGTTCTTTTGAAAGCTGTCTTGGATGGTGACATTAATCCTGGTAAAGTCTTTACAACTTCCTATGCCTTGGAAGAGATTGATCAGGCTTACCAAGACATGGATCAACGGAAGTCTATCAAATCCATGTTGATCCTCGATTAATTTTACCTTTTGCCAGGTCAATCTGGACTATGAAAGCTCGTAGGAAACACAGGGGAGGACCTCTGTGTTTTTTCTTAGAAGAGAGTCCCTGCCTTGAATTTTAGAGGTTCATCCATTAAAATAGAACAAAAGAAGTTGTACTCGAAATGATTCGAAATTGAAGAAGTGACCCATTGTAAGCAAAACAAAGGGCTTGTTGAAGCGAGAAAAAGCTTTCAGATTTTGAATAGTATTGAGTATGAGAGTTATAGTCTTTTAGTTTGCTTTTAGTACAAGGCAGCGAGGCGCAGGCAGTACTAAAGTACGGCAAGACGAGCTAACACAGTAATAAAAGATAAACTAAAAGAGTATATTAGACCTTCTCAGGTTCCTGTAAAGGAGTATTTCTGGGTAGAGGTTTAGAGTTAGCGTTTAGTTATAAAGGAGATACCATGGATTTTTATCAAGCAATTGCACCTTTTGAATTGGTGCTCACAAAGGATGTTGAGGAGCGGATCGAATCGGGCGAAGAGCTGGTTCTTTTTGTTGGTCGGGCTACGTGTCCTTACTCTCGGTTATTTGCGCCCAAGTTGGCTCAGGTTCAAGCGGAGTTAGGCTTAGAAATGGCTTTTTTGGATAGCGAGAATCCGGAAGATTTGGGAGCCCTTCAAGCCTTTCGCGCTCAGTATCAGATTGTTACTGTGCCTGGTCTCCTCGTAGCCAAGGACAAGCAGGTTCGGGTGGTCTGTGATTCATCCTTGTCACCAGAAGAAATTAAGGCTTTTATTGCCCAGGGAAAGTGAGAGAAGTCGATGCGAACTGTTAGTGTGTTGATACCGGTTTATAACGCTGAACAGTATCTTCGGGAGTGTGTCGACAGTGTCTTGAACCAATCGTATCAAGATTTGGAAATCATTCTGATTAATGACGGGTCTACCGATTCATCTGGTCTGCTGATTGAGCAGTTGAAGTTGCAGGATTCCCGTGTTAAGGTTTTCCATAAATCTCACAAGGAAGGGATAGGGGCTGCGCGAAACACAGCCTTGGATATGGCAAGAGGGGACTATGTCGTCTTTATCGATGCCGATGATTGGATGGATCCCAATCACATCGAAGATTTGGTAGAACTCTTAGAGCGGACGGGAGCCGACATCTCCATCGCCAATTTTACGCGATTCTACATGGACGATCAGCGTTACGAAATCCACATTACGGATGCGGATTACTATGAGATGGAATTGACACCAGAGGAATGGTTTCGCTACCAGTATGGCCAACCCCACAATTTGAGCCTTTGTTTCACAGTGCCTTGGGGCAAGCTTTACAAGCGCTCCTTGTTTGAGACTGTCACTTATTATACAGGTGGTTTTGGTGAGGACGATCGGACAACATGGAAGCTTTACCTCATGAGTGACAAAATTGCCTACATGCACCGTTCTAGCCTCATCTACCGTGTCAATGCGACCAGCATGACCCAGATGAGTGAGCGTGTAGAGGTCTTTTCCGAAGAACCGGTCTTGGAGCGACTTGCCCTTTTATCCATTCTGGGTTTCGACCTGTCGCAGGAAATAGCCGCTTTTAAATGGCGGGCGCAACTCAATCGTGACGATAGGATTCGTTCCGGTCAGATGCAGGCCTATAAGAATTTAGAGTTTACCTTAAAACTATTGGAAAAATACAATAAATGAGAGTTTATATTACAAACCTGAATGGGCAAGCGGCGCAAAGTACGGCCCAGATTGCCCAAAATATGGTAACGGACATTGCCACGAGCTTGGGTTATCGAGAGCTAGGGATTTATGCCTACAATATGCATGCCGATACTGAGGTGGAATTGTCCAAGCGTTTGGATGGAATTGTGGCAGGTCTTCGGCACGGGGATGTGGTCATCTTTCAAACGCCAACGTGGAATACGACGGATTTTGATGTACGCTTGATGAATAAACTCAAGGCCTATCACATTAAAATTGTGATCTTTATTCATGATGTGGTCCCGCTGATGTTTGCGGGAAATTACTATCTTATGGACCGAACAATTGAGTATTACAACAAGGCGGATGTTATTGTAGCGCCAAGTCAGAGGATGTTGACGGTTCTGCGAGAAGTAGGGCTTACGGTGGAAAAAACGTTGGTTCAGGGAATGTGGGATCACCCGACCGATGTCCCTCAGGCGGAAGCTTCTTTTAAGAAGGAAATACATTTTCCGGGATCACCGGACCGTTTTAGTTTTGTTAAGGACTGGTCCTATGAGCTGCCTTTACATCTCTACACATGGAAACAGGTGGACCTGCCGCCTACGGTCAACCATCGTGGCTATCTGCCAGATACTCGTCTTTTGATGGAATTATCAGAGGGGGGCTTCGGCCTGGTTTGGATGGATGACCATGATAAAGAGTATCAAACTCTATACTGCCCTTATAAATTGGGGACCTTTTTAGCAGCAGGAATTCCAGTTATTGTGCAAAAGGGGATTGCCAATCAGGAAATAATTGAGGCGAACGGTCTTGGTTTTGTGGTTGAGTCCATGGATGAGGCTGTGGCCAAGATTGAGGCTATGAATGAGGCAGAGTATCAAACCATGGTGGAGCGGGTACGAAGCTTTAATCCTCTACTCCGTCAAGGTTACTTCAGTCGTCGCCTCTTGACCGAGTCGGTTTTCCAAGCTCTAAACAAAGGAGGTCTCTAATGGTCGCACTGCAAGATATTCGTGTTCGTCCCATTTTGGAGAGCCTGGAGTTTATTCAAGCGCACAATCCCTCTGTCGCTCGTTTTGGAGATGGGGAAGTGGATTTAATGACAGGTTCCAGTATTCCTTATCAGGAGTATGATCCGGATTTGGCACAGGCCCTGCTGGAGATTCTCGAGACGCCCTCAGGACCGGACTTGTTGGTCTGTTTGCCGGATGTCTTCGACAACAGAGAGCGTTACAATCAGAACGCGGTTCACTTCTGGAAGCAACATTTTAATCGCTACCAGGCATTTTATGAGGAGCATTGCCAATCTCCCTGGTATGGATCGACCTTTATCTCCCGTCCTTATATTGATTTGTTGGATAAAGGCCAAGCGGCTGCCTCCTTTGCAGCCTTAAAGGACCTTTGGAAAGGACGAGACTTGTTAATCGTGGAAGGGGAAATGTCCCGTTCCGGAGCCGGTAACGATCTCTTTGCAGGTGCTGCTTCCCTACAGCGGATTATCTGCCCCTCCCGTCATGCCTTTCGTCACTATGAGTCGATTCTTGAGACAATCCTGGCTCATGCGGAAAATCGCTTGATTTTGTTGATGCTGGGACCAACCGCAAAAGTGTTGGCCCGCGATCTTCAAGAGCGAGGGCACCAGGCTATTGATTTGGGCCATATTGACTCAGAATATGAATGGTTTCAAATGGGGGTTCAGCACAAGGTCAAGCTAGGGCATAAACACACAGCAGAATTTAATTATGATGAGGGGATTGAACTAGAAGAAGATGGTGTCTATGCTAGCCAAGTTGTGGCTCGCATCGGATTAGAGAGGAAGAAAGAAGGGCTTATGCAAGAACAAACGGTTGAGAAAGATACACAGGAAGGGTTGATTTCCATCATCATTCCAGTCTATAATGTATCTTCTTATCTCCGCCGCTGTATGGATTCGATTTTGAAACAGACCTATCGTCATTTCGAAGTAATCTTGGTCAATGACGGGTCTACAGATGGCAGTGCTCTTATCTGCCAGGATTATGTGACTCAGGATTCACGGGTGCGCTTGATTCACCAAGAAAACCAGGGGCCTTCGGCTGCTAGGAATCGAGGACTTCAGGTGGCTCAGGGAGAATACGTGACCTTTATCGATTCTGACGATTTTGTCGAGGACACTTATTTGGAACTCTTATACCGGTCCTTGGTTAAAAATGACTCAGAGATTTCGATCTGTAACTTTACGTCCTTTAATGAAGAACGCCAGGCTTTTCTTTTTTCCATTACATCGGAAATGTATTTTGAAGAAGCCTATACCGTTCAGGAATGGTTGCGCAAGGAGAGTAGTGGGGCCAATAATTTGCACCTGGTCTTCACTTTCTCACCCATGAAGTTGTTTAAGCGGAGTCTTTGGGATGGTTTGCAGTATCCAGTTGGCCGTTTGCGAGAGGACGATGCGACCATTTACAAGGTTTATCTCAAGGCGCAACGGATTAGCTTTATCAACCAGCCTCTTTATTATTACTCTCAGAGTCCAGCCGGATTGTCGCGTAATGGGATGCAGGAGGATATTACCAGTATGATTTCGATTGCGGAAGAACGGTTGGCATTGTTGGTCGCACTAGGCTATGATGTGACGGAGCATCTGGAATCTTATGTGAAACGCTTGGAAAAATGCCAGGCGGATGCGCTCTATTCTGGGCAGGTCGAGCTCTTTCAGCAAATTTCCAATAAGTTAGATTTGATCCGTCATCATCGAAAGGAGGGCTAGATGGAAAAGGTAACGGTTATTGTTCCAGTTTTTAATGCAGGACCCTATTTGGTCCCGTGTTTGGACAGTATCGTCCATCAAACCTATAGCAACTTAGAAATCCTGCTCATCAATGATGGCTCAACCGATGGATCAGCCCTAGTCTGTGAGCAATATCGGGCCAAGGATGATCGCGTGCGGGTCATCCACAAAAAACTCGGCGGTGGTGGTGTGGGGGCTGCTCGTAACACAGCCCTTCCTTTAATGACAGGGAGCTATGTTCTCTTTGTGGATAATGATGACTGGTTGGAAGAAACCCATATCGAGTTTCTTTATCGAGCGCTTAAAGAGGCGGATGCGGATATCTCCATCGCTAATTTTACCGAGTTTGATGACAGTCAAAGTGCTTTTCGCTTCCACCTACAGGCAGAGGATTATTTCCGTGAGACCTATACTCCAGCTGAATGGTTCCGCTACCAATACGATGGACGCTTTGGTTTTAGTCAAAGCTTTACAGTTCCGTGGTCCAAGCTTTATAAAGCGGAGTTGTTTGAAGATATTTCCTATCCTGAAAATGAAAAAGTGGAAGATGATTACACAACCTGGCAGTTGTACTTGTTGGCAGAAAAGATTGTCTACAGTCATGCGGCCATTTATTATCATCGCAAGCGGTCGACTTCTGTCACCAGAACGGTGGATGCCGTCCACGTTTTCCCCTTGAAAAGCATTCAGGAGCGCGTGACCATTCTTTCCATGATTGGGTTTGATATTCAGGAGGAATTGAGGGCCTACCGATGGCGTCTGCAACTGCATCGAGATGTGCTATTAGAAGCCGGTCATATGCAGGAATACAAGAAGTGCGTCAATCTATTAAAGATCCTTGAAAAATGGTCCTAATACTTAACTAATTTCAAAATTAGAATACTCGCGGAATGTCAAAAAAATGACGAAGAAAGACGATGTAGAGAGTTCAACAGATCTGGGAGACCGTTTGAATATTTTTGCTAAGGCGAGTGAGACAGAACGATTTTACAAATAAAATCGTTCGTTACAAGTCTTTGTTTCAAGTTGTAAGCTGAAACGGTTTCTCCCCAAACCGACCTCGCTCTTTTATTGTTAGGCTCGGGTTCAAACAGTCTCTTCCCAGACTGTTTTCGCTTTCCATATTTAGGGCTCAAGTACTAACAGTCTCTTCCCAGACTGTTAGTACCCACCCCCGGTCTAAAGGCATGTTGAATGTCTTTAGAGTTTCTAAATGAAAGGAACGAAGTTCATGTCAATGTTGATTCGGTTATTTTCGGAGGTCAAAGAGTCAGGAATTGACTCTTTGAGTATCTGGATAAGAGAACATGAACGGTTCTCTCAATAAAGGCGAACGAAAGTACCAATCAACCACTGCGTCACATTGAATTCGCTAACTATAGTCTTTTAGTTTGCTTTTAGTACAAGGCAGCGAGTCGCAGACAGTACTGAAGTACGGCAAGACGAGCTAACACAGTAATAAAAGATAAACTAAAAGACTATAACTCCGATGAATCTCAAGTTCCATCACCGTTTTGCAGAAAGTCTAATGATTCGTCAGCGCTCGTTAATCACTGATAAAGAACGTAAGGTAAGAGAGGCTGGGGCCTGTTCCCAGCCTCTTACTTATTTATCCCTAACTCTACAAATATCTTAGAGGGCATGATATACTCTTATCTAAAGGAAAATCAAGAACGGAATCTACCATGTTTAATATTAGAAAAAAATGGACGAGTAGTTTATTGCTTCGAAAAATTGGCTGGACCTTGGTGATTGTAATGGTCTATATAATTGGACGGTTTTTACCTGTTCCAACAGCTGCAGTGAATCAAAAATTGGTTCAGAATTTTGTCAATAGTAACCTCTTGAACAATTTAGCAACAGTGACAGGGGCTCGTATCAGCAGCATAACGCTATTTTCACTGGGACTGAGTCCTTGGATGACCACTGTTATTATCTGGCGTTTCTTCACGGTTTTCAATCTATTTAAAAATCAAACTCAAGTTCAAGTTTACCGCTATCGAATGATGTTGACTTTGGTGATTGCTGCGATTCAGGCTTTTGGTTTGACGGCATCCGCCAACTTGATTGAGATGGATTTATTCGGTATTAGAGGTGAAGGGATTGCTCTCTTCTTTACCATGCTAATCCTGGCCTCAGGATCGGTGGTCCTGACATGGTTAGGGAATATGAATGCGTCTCGTGGTTTGGGCGGGATGACGATTATGATCTTGGTCAATATGATCTTATCCTTTATTGAAAATGGTGTTGGCTTCATTTCGGAGCAGTCTGGTTTTACGATGGATTTATTGGGGCAGATCGCCTTGTTTGTAGTTGCCTATACCTTGCTGGTTCTACTGACAGTTATCCTCTATCGGGGAGAGTACCGGATTCCTATTAAGCGTGTGGGGATTCATACTCCCTATAACCAGAAGAGTTACTTGCCGATTCGGGTTACGCCTGCAGGAGCTATGCCTTTTATGTATGGGATGACTTTGATGATGTTACCTGCTTATCTTTTAAACGGTTTGCGGTATTTTTATCCTGAGAATGAGACCTTAAAAGAAGTAGCCTCTGGTTTAAGTTTGACTCAATTAAGTGGAGCGCTATTTTATATCACGCTTCTTTATGTCCTATCCATCGGATTTGCCTACTACAATTATGATTCCTATGATATTGCCAAAAATATGCGTAACAACGGGGATTATATTGAAGGAGTTCGACCAGGTAAGGACACAAAAGATTTTGTCCAGCGTAAAGTCAATAGTCTCGCTCAATTTGGGGCTTTAACGGTTATGCTCATCGGGGGCTTGCCACTGATTTTCTTGGTTGCTCAAGGGGCTCCAGACGGTAGTGTTAGCATTGCCCTTTTGATAAATAATGCTTATATCGTATCCAGTCTTTTGCTAGGGGTGATCGAACAGGTCAACACGATTCAAGGTTGGAAGCAGTATAAAAATGTCATTTATACTTAACTCATTTCAAAAACAGAATACTCGCGGAATTTCAAAAAAAATGAAGAGGACAGCTGATGATGATCGTTCAACAGGTCTGGGAGACCTATTGAACGTTGTCAATGAAGCGTGCAAGGCACGCAATCAAGAAGTTCATCAAAGAGGCTTGACAAAGTCATACTCGAAACAGTTCGAAATCTGAACAGGCAATCCGATGAAGGCAGAACTAGGGTTCGGCGAAGAGGATTAACACATTCAGGTTTTGAAATGCAATGAGTATCAGATTTTGAAATTCAATGAGTATTAGTAGACAGGAGTCGCTCATGTTTTATTTCGTACCCTCTTGGTACAATCAAAGTCGCCCGTGGTACCATAACACCCAGCTCTGGTTTCGGATTTTGGAGCGGATGACGTTTGATGACACGATCAATCAAATGAAGATGTTCCATCAGGCGGAAGAAGAAGTTCGATTAATGGTTCTCAACTACCAGCCCCAGTTTCGATATGATCTGCATAAGCAGGGCTTGCTGCAAACACCTTATTGGTCGTTTTTTGATGATATCCAAAATATCTCTAGTTTGGATGTACATCCGCTTAACTTTAAGGACTTGAATTGGCCCGAGAATGTGCAGTTTCTCTATAGTCCTTTTGCTGTACTGGCAAGACAAGAAAAGAAGGACCTAGCCACTATCCATTTTGCCCAAGATGGGAATCTCTTCTACATTGAATTCATAGAGGATGGACGTATTCGGAAGCAATATCTCTTTGATGATCGGGGTTTTCTTTCCTCTATTCTCTACTTTGATGAACAGGGGCGAGAGTTGCACCAGGATTATCTCAATGAGAGTGGGATTTGGCAGGTGCGGGAACACTTGAAGCCCCACCAATTAGGTCGTATCGAAGTCAATTCCGATGCTGATCACAGTTTCCAGCAGCGCTATTATGGTGATTGGCCGGATCTATTACGGGAGCGCTTACTTTTGTTGCATCAGCAGGAGATGCAACCGGAAGATACCTTGGTTGTGGCTAGCCATGAGCAGCACAATGACCTCCTGCTGGACGTCTTTCTCAATCAGAAGAAGGTCTTTTCATTCTTTGGGGAGCGCTATCCTTTGGATCTGACCGAATCCAGCCAACGTTTGTTGAAGCAAGCGAATTTGTTGGTTGTAGATCAGAAAAAACAAGAAGAAGAACTGCGCCAGCTCATGCAAGCTGCCGGACAGCAAGAAAAAGAGCTCCTGCGGGTATCCCCCTATGACACCCGGTTACGACTGGGTCACAGTCAGATGTTGAAAGAACAAGTGATTTATTTCTACATTGACAACTTGGACTCTTCGGAGATCCGTGAAATTCTGGGAACACTCTTGGAATTTATGGATCGGCATGAGGATGTGAACCTATTCATGGTCTCCTTTGACCGCAATCTGAATTTTAAGAACTGGGAAGACTGGATAACCAGCCACATCCACGAAAAGTATGACCCAGATCATTTCTTCCAAGTTGTGGATACAGGAAATGAAAACCAACTTGAAGAGGATGAGCTTATGGAATTATCTCGAGTTACCTTTCATCTCTTCACCAATGAAACTGAAATCATCACTGCCCTGGATTCCACACGGCTACTACTGGATCTGGGGACAGAACCAGATCTGTATACGCAAATTGCGAGTATCTCAGCCGGTGTACCTCAGATTAACCGTGTAGAAACAGACTTTGTCAGCCATGAGAAAAATGGCTGGGTCTTGAGTCCTGAAGCAGATTTAGAAATGGCCCTTCGCTATTATCTGGAAGGATTGGCCAATTGGAATCGTTCTTTGGTTTACACGGTCCAAAAAATGGCTGACTACACCAGTGGTCGGATTCTCGCCCAGTGGCAGCAACTCTTGAATAAGGATCAGTAGCTATGAAAGTATTACAAATTGGCTCTCAGTCCTGGGCTGAGAGCTTGGAACAAGTACCGGAGGACCTCGACTGGTATTGGACGCCGACGCAAGAAATTTCTGATTTTATAGAGGTCTTGACGGAAACAGAACGGGCCAAGTTACCTGTTCCTGAAGAAGGTCAACCTCAGCCCAAGCTTCGATTACGGTTTGATGTGATTCTCATTACCGAAGGGCTGGCTGAAAAGGATTTAGAACCCTTGGTGAACATGGTTGAGCCCTATGGTCTTTATGTGGACAAGGGGATTAAACTAGAGGCTGGTGAACCATACGGGATGTTCCGCCGGAAAATCCTACGTGAACTGGATGTAGAAGGAGACTCCAAGGCCAAGATGGACTTCCTACAGTTAACTCATTTTGAAAGTCAGTATGGAGCTAAACTAAAACTTCCCGATATTGACATCAACCAGGATTTTCAGGGAGACGTTTTTTATGATGGACATGTAGCTGTCCATCTAAAAGGAGATTTTGGCCAAGACTTTAGACCACTCTTAACTTTTCGTTACAATTTGGGAACTTTTCCGGTTGCCTTGGAAATTTGGTTGGAGCACTTTAAAGTCTCCGGGAATCCTGAAATTCAATTGGAGCTTACTCCGATGCAAAAAGGGAGCCTCTATAGGTTTATGGAACCGACAGTATTAACGGAAGAGCAATTGAAAGAGCCCTACGTTCTTCCACGGAATGAGGAAATTGGTTTTTATACGGTCTCTGTTTGGGCTAAGGGTCAAGGTGAATTGGGCTTTGGGCCTCTTCACTGGCGTTATTCCCGAATTGGAATGGGGCGTTTTGTTCTAGGTGGAAAGCGCTACAGCGATGAGAAAAAACAGGAGTTTATTTATTATTTCAATCCTGGAGATATGAAGCCACCAATGAATGTCTATTTTTCAGGATTCCGGCCTGCTGAAGGCTTTGAGGGCTATGGGATTATGAAATCCCTCAAGAGACCGTTTATGTTGATTGGTGATCCTCGCTTAGAAGGTGGTGGCTTTTATATTGGTAGTCCTGAATTGGAAGCTAAGGTTGTGGAGGTTATTCAGGAGTCTTTGGATTACCTCGGTTTCGACAAGTCGGATTTAATCTTATCTGGTCTTTCCATGGGAACCTTTGGAGCTCTTTATTATGCGGCAGATTTTGACCCCTATGCGGTGGTGATTGGGAAACCCTTCACCAATGTTGGGGATACGGTGGCAGCGATGAAGTTGAAGCGACCGGATGAATTTGAGACCAGTGCAGATGTGCTTCGGAATGTAACGGGTGGCACAGATGAAGAAAGTATCCAGCAATTGAATCAGCGCTTTTGGGACAAGTTTAACCAATCCTCTTTTGACCAGACGACATTTGCGATTGCCTATATGGAAAATGATGACTATGACGGCCAGGCCACGGCTAGGTTGATTGAGGCATTATCGGATAAAAAGGCGCATATTTATGCCAAGGGTTATGAGGGTCGGCACAATGATAATAGTCGGGCCATCAATAAGTGGTTTAAGAGGCAGTATGTTCAATTATTAGAAGACGGTTATGGAAGGAAGTATGGATGACCAAACACTTGATACACCGAATTACTTGGGATCAGGTTTATAGTGGGGATGCCTATCTCTATGGAACCCGCTTGACCTTTACTGATCAGGGAGCCTTATTTGAAAACCAACGGATGGCTTCTGGAAAGTTGATTAGTCGCTTTCATTCTACAACCAACTATCAAGGTAAGCGGACCTCTCCAGCCCTACCTTTGTTGGTCCCTGGAAACAACTATTGGTTGGATCTTGAGATTGAGGCAGTGCCTGAGGGACGTTATTTTCTGGAAGTAAGCTATTTTAACAGGCAGGGTGAACAGATTGGATTTGACATACTGCGTCGAAATCAGGGAGAAATCCGTTATCCTGAGGAAGCTTTTACCTATGTCCTCACCCTTAAGAGTGCAGGAGCCAGCCAGCTCTTGTTTAAGGGAATATCTATCTATTCCATGGAGGAGCACAAGCCCTTTAAGCTGGACAAACCGCTTGAAAAGCGGTTCCTACCTGATCAGATTCCAGATGATTTACGATTGGTTCAAAAATTATTAAAAACCATGTGATAAGTGAATGACATGAAAGAAAGAAAATCGTTATTAAACAACTTGAAATTGGCTGGGATTCGGCGAATTGTCGGACGCATCAATGATATGGCGGAAGAAATGGCGGGCTTGACCGATGATGAATTGGCTGGACTGACGCAAAAGTTTCGTGACCGCTTGGAGGATGGGGAAAGTTTGGATGACTTGTTGGTGGAGGCATTTGCGGCTCTACGTGAAGCCAATCGGCGGGTTTTGGGCATGTTCCCCTTCGACGTGCAGGTTATGGGGGGAGTAGCCCTGCATCAAGGCTACATTGCTGAAATGAAGACAGGGGAAGGAAAGACCCTGACGGCGACCATGCCCCTGTATTTGAATGCCTTGGAAGGCAAGGGAGCCATTCTGGTGACCACCAATGACTATTTAGCTCGTCGGGACGCAGAAGAAATGGCTCCTGTCTTTGAATTTATGGGCTTGACTGTGGGGGTCGGCGTCTTCAATGAAGATGACGATAGTGATGTGGAGGAAAAGCGGGCTGTTTATGCCGCGGATATTACCTACACAACCAGTACAGCCTTGGGCTTTGATTATTTAGCAGATAACTTAGCCGCAGCCGAGCAGGATAAGTTCTTACGTCCCTTCCATTATGTGATTGTCGACGAAGCGGACGCGGTCTTGTTGGATGCGGCTCAGACACCCCTAATTATTTCAGGATCACCGCGCGTGCAATCCAATCTGTACCATGTGGCCAATCAGTTTGTCTTGACCCTGGAAGAGGAAAAGGAATATCGACACCTCAAAGAAGACAAGGCTGTCTTTCTAACAAGGGATGGCATGGATTATGCACAAGAATATTTCGATGTTCCAAATCTCTACGGGGATGCCTACTTTGAGCTTAATCGGCACATCAATCTGGCCTTACGGGCTCACCATCTTTATAAAAAGGATGTCGATTATGTCGTTGCAGATGAAGAGGTCAAACTGCTAGACAACCGGACAGGTCGTGTCCTGGAAGGGACGCGGTTACAGTCTGGTATTCACCAAGCCCTTGAAACCAAGGAAGGTGTTCCTATCAGTAAGGATTCCCGTTCTGTTGCATCGGTAACCTATCAAAGTCTTTTCAACATGTTTCCACGCATCTCGGGAATGACGGGAACTGGAAAGATTGCTGAGGATGAGTTAATTTCGACTTACAAGGTTCCGGTGGTGGTGATCCCCACCAACTCACCGATCCAGCGCATCGATTATCCAGATAAGATTTATGTCACCTTGCCCGAAAAACTGCAGGCTACCCTCGAATATGTGAGGGAATTACATCAGCGTCAACAACCTGTGCTTTTGATTTCTGGAACAGTAGATATTGCGGAAATCTATTCCCGGATGTTGCTGCAGGAGGGAATCCCGCACAGTGTTCTAACCGCTAAGAACGTGGCTAAGGAAGCACAGATCATTAAAGAAGCAGGGCAACTGGGGGCGGTGACAGTGGCGACTTCCTTAGCGGGTCGTGGTACAGATATCAAGCTGGGAGAAGGAGTAGCTGAATTAGGAGGACTAGCGGTTGTCGGGACCGAGAGGATGGCAAACAACCGGATTGACTGGCAGCTTCGTGGTCGGGCAGGTCGCCAGGGAGACCCTGGCTTGAGTCAATTCTTTGTCTGCTTAGAAGATGAACTCCTTATTCAATATGGAGGCAAGTCTGTTACCAAATCTTTTGAAAAGAACAATCACAGCAACCGTTCCAATTTTGGCCAACCCCTAACAGCAGGGCGTTTCAGACGGGCAATCACCCACGCGCAAGAAAAGAGTGAGGACAATGCCATGAGTGCCCGGCAATCGACCATTAAGTTTGATGAAAGTTTACGGATTCAACGGCAGAAAATTTACCAGCTCCGGGATGACTTGATTTATCATAAAATCGATTTAATGGATAAGATGGATGCCATCTTTGTAGAGGTCATGGAAGAGTTCTTAAAGGAGCATCCGCAGTTAACCAAACAAGAATTGCGGCGGTATGTTTTGGAAAACTATAGTTACCAAAACCAGCCCTTGGGCCAGTCTATCGATGTCTCCAATCGGCAACAAGTTTTGGATTACCTTTGGACCCTCTATAAAATGGAATTGGAGAAAAAGGAAGAATACTTGGAAACCGACGAAAAGATGGAGGAATTCATGCGCTTATCTGTTCTTAGGGCCATTGACGAAGCCTGGATTGAGCAGGTTGATACGCTGCAGCAATTGAAGAATTTTGTGCCGATGCGTCAGGTAGCTCAAAGAGATACCACTTCCGAGTACTTCCGTGAATCTTTGGAATCATATAATCAGATGGTCCAAAGGGTTAAGAGAAGCATTGTTCGCAATGTGATGTTGAGTACCATCGAGGCTGATCGGGAAAAGGGCTATACCATTTACTATGTTTAAGCGAGGATGCGATGACAGTATATAGTATTAATTTAGGGATCGGTTGGGCGAGTAGCGGTGTAGAATATGCCCAGTCCTATCGAGCGGAAATCTTCCGGGAATTGCAATTGCCGGCTAAGTTTATTTTTACAGATTTATTCCAAACAGAAAATCTCCAGCATTTTACCTCCAATATTGGTTTTAAAGATGAGGAGATTATCTGGCTCTATTCTTTCTTTACCGATTTGAAGATAGCGCCGACAAGCTACAGCCGCAGACAGTTGGAAGCAAGCTTTGCTGCACCCGTTCAACGGACGGAAGTCGGGGTCAAGTTGGTTCGTTATCATTTTTCGGAGGATTTTTATATCAATGCCAGTCTCTGCGGACCGGAGGAAGCCTATGTCCAACGAGTGGAGTATGTGGTCAAAGGGAAACTCATTCGCAAGGATTATTACAGCTATACCAAGGTTTTCACAGAATTTTATGCCCCGGTCAATGATAAACCCCAACTTTACCAACGCCATTTTTTTAATGAGGACGGCAGTTTGGCCTATGAAGAAGTCCTTTATAATCAGAAGAGCACCTTCCGATTCCCAGATCGTATTTTGAATGGTAAGGAAGCCTTGGTTGCCTATATGCTAGAAAAGTTGAACTTGACTAGCCAGGACATTCTGCTCTTGGACCGGGCGACTGGTATTGGGCAAGCCGTTTTCGCCCATAAAGGATCCGCCAAATTAGCTGTTGTGATTCATGCTGAGCATTACAATGCCAAGGGAACCGATGACTACAATGTGCTCTGGAATAATTATTATGAATATCAGTTTACCAATGCCCATTTGGTCGATGCCTTTATTACTTCTACGGAAAAACAAAAAGAGGTCCTGGATCAGCAATTCAAGACTTATACCAAGCACCAACCGCGAATTTATGCCATCCCGGTGGGAAGTTTGGACCAGCTCCGGAGGCCGGATCAGGCACGTAAACCCTATAGTCTGATGACTAGTTCCCGCTTAGCCAGTGAAAAGCACATTGACTGGTTAGTGAACGCGGTTATAGAAGCCCGAAAGACCCTACCAGAGCTGACCTTTGATATTTATGGTGAAGGAGGGGAGCGACGCAAGTTAACGGAGATGATTGAGGCTGAGGATGCCGAAGCCTATATCCAACTCAAAGGGCACCAACAATTGGCCGAAATCTACAAGAATTACCAAGTTTACCTCACTGCCTCGACTAGTGAAGGGTTTGGTCTGACGCTGATGGAAGCCGTCGGTTCTGGATTGCCCTTGATTGGGTTGGATGTACCTTATGGCAACCAAACCTTTGTGGATGATGGGAAGAATGGTTATCTGATTCCACGTCCGGAAGCTGATGATCCAGCTTATATGACCCAAGCTTTTTCGGACAAAATTCGAACTTACTACCAAGCGAATCGGACTGAAGAGGCACAAGAAGCTTCCTATCAGAAGGCTGAACCCTTCTTGCATGAGCACTTGGCCCAACTTTGGGCCGCATTTGTAGAGGAGGTTGGTCATGCTTAAAATATATGATCGTTTGACCCAGGAAGGGTTGGATTTGGAGTATTCCCTCCGGACATCCGGCTTTGAAGGGTCAGGTGTTGTCTTGCAGGATGATGGTTTCTTGCCGGATGGCTTTACGTCCCCTTTTGAATTCTTCTCAGGCCAATTTGAGGAGGAAATAGCCCCTCTTTATTTTAATGAAGTTCCAGTTCCAAAATATTGGCAAATTACGGGAACCAATCAGCAAGGGGAGATTTGGAATTATAGTCAGAAAAAGGCGACCATTTTCTACCACGATCCTAAGCACCTACGCTTGGTCAAATCGGTTGAGTGGTTAAATGAGCAGGGACAAGTCATGGTGACGGACCACTACAATCGCTTTGGTCGGATTTTTGCCAAGACTTATTTCAACCAAGAGCAGCAGGTGACCCATAAGCATTATGTTGATGCCGAGGGGCGTCCCTACTTGTCGGAAAATTTGGTGACAGGGGATCTTCTGTTAGATTGGCAAGGACAAACGCATTACTTTGCCAAGAAAGTGGATTTCTATCTGTTCTACCTGCGTCATTCAGGTTTGGATTTGAGCCAGATTTGGTACAATTCTTTAGGAATGCCCTTCCTTTTGGCCTATTATTTGGGAGGTCCAGGACAAGATATTCTCTTCTGGCAGGAGGACATTCATGATCACGTTCCCGGTAATATGAAATTGCTCCTGAGCGGTAAGGCCCCACGCCAAACTCGGGTCTTAGTGCAAAAAGAAGGTGTTTATCAAGCCTTAGAGCAATTTTTAACGGAGGAAGAAAAAGAAAAAGTGGAGGCCTTGGGTTATCTTTATCCGAGTCTGAGAGAAAATGGGAATCGGAAGGAAATCCTGGTCTTGACCAATTCTGATAATCTGGAAGGGTTAGACGCACTCTTAGAAAACTTACCTGACTACCAGTTCCACATCGCCGCACTAACGGAAATGTCCCAGCGGCTGATGCAATATGGGGATCGTGACCAAGTCCACCTTTATCCTAATGCAGGTGCGAATCAAATCAAGGGGCTTTTCCAGACCTGTGATATTTATCTCGATATTAATCATGGTTCGGAAATGATGGCGGCCATTCGTACGGCCTTTGAATCTAATTTGCTTATCGCTGCCTTTGACAACACCAGTCACCATCCTGGTATGCTCCTGAAGGAAGCCATTTTTGACCACCGCCAGCCACATGCAATGGCTGAGTGGCTTAAGGCTCAAACGGATTTAGCTGTCGCCGCTCAAGGACAACGCCAATTGGGAGGACAGGCTAGTCTAGAGAATTATCAAGAAAAATTGAAAGGGTGAGGACAATATGAAAAAAGAAAACCCACTCCTAAGTCAAGATATTGAACAGCGGATCCAAGATGCCCGCTATGAAAAAGGGGAAACGGAAAAAAGCAGACGGTCTATCTTTTACTTGGTGATTGTTTGCCTGGTTACCCTATCCGTTGTTTTGTCACTACTCCGTTATTTGACCTAATGGAGTTATGATCTAGAGGAGCGCGAGTTTTTTTACTTTACTTAGGGAATCGGTAGCTCTCTAGTTGCCAAGATTGTAGAACCAAAGGAAGATTCTTTTGCAACTTCTTTCGTTTTTTCAGATTACTTTTAGAAATCTAGACTAAACTAATAGTTTAAAGGGTTTTGTCAATCTAGAAATTGGCGACAAAGCCTATTGTATCGGGCATTCTCCCAAGCATATTTATTGACTGGGTGTCCTTTTCAAATTTATAAAGATTCCTATTCATTAATATTCGAAATCTGACTTTGGCAAACCTTCTTGATGAACTTATTGATTGCGTGCCTTGCACGCTTTATTGATAATATTCAACAGATCTCCTAGGCCTGTTGAACGATCATCGTCGGTTTTTCTTATCATTTTTTTGAAAGATTCGAGTATTCAGGGGTTGAAGTTAGTTCAGTATAAGATTTTAGGAAGCTTTTCTAAAAGATTTTTCAATTTAAAATAAGGAGTTTTCATGAAAGGTAAACACAAGAAAAAATTTGATTGGTACTCGATGAAGAAGCGCTATTCCTTCCGTAAGTACCATTTTGGACTTGCGAGTGTTCTGTTAGGAATGACCCTACTTACGGGTCAAGTTGCACAAGCAGAAGAAATTACCTCTACAGTCCCAGCAGCTACTCAGACAGTCAACTCAAGTGATGTAAGTGAAGTGGTTAGTAGTCCGATCGTTGAAGAAGCAGGTGTTTCGGAATCAGCAACAGCAAGTCCAGAAACTGCAGAAGCAACACTTGCAAGTTCTGTTACTACCGAAGCTATCCCTACAACGGAATCATCGAGCTCAACAGAAGTGAGCACGTCAGCAAGCAGCGAAACAGCAAGTCGTTCTAGTACCTCTTCCGAAAAAGCATCGACTGAAGATGTGAGGAATTCCGAAACAAAAACTGTAACGAGCCAAACTTCAACAGCATCTAGCTCAGTTGAATCTTCTAAAACCGAAAGAACAAGCCAGGCTACAGGCACCAAGGCAGAAAATACTCCGGAAGTTTTACAAGCTGCTGAAGAAAAAGCAGAAACTTCTACATTATCAAGTGATTTCCTTCCAACAACAATAGAACTTTCTCAAGATGGTCTTGCGAAACCCCTTGTGGATTCGTTTGTCAAAATGTCTTGGCAGGCGATTCCTCGTGCTGAAGCCCTCTTATTGAATGCCAAGGAATTGTTGGAAAGCCGTGCGAAGATTTCCTACGCTAAAACACCTCAATATGGGGACCGTCAAGCTAGTATTCTTGTAACTTATGAAAATGGTGAAACTAGAGAAGTATCCTTCGATGTTCAAATCACAAGCCAGGCTGTTCGTCGCAATCGTTCAAACGCGGTAACATCCAGCGACCGTGCCTTCCGTGCAGATAGCCCAAATACTTCTGGAACAGTCAACGGAGCTATTGGTACGAGTAGCCAGTTGGAGAATAATGTTGATTCAGCAAAAATCACGGTTACAACCTCCTTGGATATTTCAGGTGAATCGGCTAATTATGACGGTGGATATGTAGAGTTGGTATTTGAAAATACGACTGAAATAAAAGCTGAAGCATCTGGGGTTACTGGTATCACTACAGATGTTAGGACTGATGGAACGAATACGATTGTCCGTTTCACGCCAACGGCCCCATTGCGTGGAGGTTCCTACTATAATTTTGTTAGCACTTATCAGTTGAAGCCTGTTAATAATGGTGGAAATGTAGCCTCCATGTTGGAAGCAAATGATTTCAGAGTCCCAGTGAAGGCTACTTTTTATGATGCAGATGGCTTAAAAGTTCAAGATTTGGGTAATTTGTCCTTTGGTTATGAAGAAGTATACAACGCTGCTGATACAGGGACCGCCATGTCCACAGCTCAAATCGTTGCTGTAGATGCCAATAACAATGGTATTGTAGATGCTGGTGAAACTGGAAAATTATCATTCTATGTGTATACAGGTGCACGGACAGAAACCGGAACAAATGTGTTAAATGACCACTTTTCTCCTGGAACCGGGGTTTTTGATGGTCGAAATGTTACAGGTGGAGGCTCAACTGCACCTAGTGCGCGTATTGTAGCTCCAGTATCTGCCTACACTTACGATGTTGCTAAAAAAGCAGGTCTCACCCTTAGCCAAGAATCGAAAGATGCAGGTTGGTATGAGGACGAGAACGGTTATCACTTACATGTGACTCGTGATACGAACCCACTTGTGGGCGATGATACTGCCAACCGTAATACTAATTCCAACTATGTTCCTCTTATTCTTGATATTGAAGAAGGGGCACATGTCTCAGACATTAAAGGTTGGCAAAATTTAGAAGTTACAGGTACTTATTCTAAGGAAGATGGGACAACTTATTCAAATACAAAAACTCTGAGATATAACGTCGATATTCCGTCTCAACCGGTTTCAGAAGGAATCCTATCACTAGGTCACGCTTATAATACGGATACTGAAATTATTAAGGCACACGGTCAAGCAACCTATACAACAAACGTTGCTCTAACTCGTGTCGCTGATACGGATACGGATTATCCGTTAAATGACTACACTTTAAAAGTTACAACCGATAATGACGGTGAATTTTTCAACCGTGTTGGTTATACGGGTCGTAATTATACGGAAGTTTTTACCAATGGTGGAAAAGTAGAAGTCTATGATGACGAAACAAATGAACTTCTTGGCACCTTTGATGCTTCCTCTTATGTACAAACTGGTACTTATATCACAATTGATGAGTCCAAAGAAGTAAAAACAGTTCGGTATGAGTTTAAGAATCTAAATTTGAAAAAAGATTCTACCCTTGTATATCCACCCTCGAGCCTGAATTTTAGTGAGTATACCTTCTACAATAATTGGGAGAATCGATACAATGATTCCTCGGTGACAGAGTTACCCACTCAATCGACAGCGACTTTAGTTAATACTACATCAAATTCTGAATCATCCGTTACGAAAAACGGTGTCTTGGTTCGTAAGGTTTACCAAGTCAACATGGATGAGAGGTCCGATTTAACGCACAATAACCGTACTCAAGGCTCTGGATTTACGCAACGCTATACATTAACGGATACAGAACAAAATAACCGTGGTGGATACGATATCAAAAACGTTGATGAAAAGGGGATGGCTAGCTATACGGTTGACCTTTACCAAGCTTATCTTGTAGATCCGAACCTTAAATTGGTGAATACAAATTGGACCGTCTACTATAACTTTAATGGTACGGGTAAAGATTTGTATGTTGAAAATGTACCGGTGACGTCTTCAACCGACCCAATTGGTCAAAATGTTGTAACCATGGCCAATAACTTCGTACCAAATGGTTCTTATGAAATTACTCAGATTGGTTTCTGGTCAACAAAAGATCCAGGTCTGATTCCAACGGATGGAATTGATTTGGGGACAGTTACAGTTGGCGATGAGAGTTTCGTTGTAACGACAGAGAATTCAACCTCAAGTACTTGGAAAGTACATCTGGTATCTTCTGAGTCCTCAGGTGTTCTCTCCAAAGTTAAACCTAACGCTGCTTCTTCTTACAGTTTCAATTCTAATGAGCATGAAGCGCAGGATGTCGTGGACTTTGAAATCACCTATTCCAACGTTGCGACTCAGGAATTGATGAACGTGAGCGTGATTACCTCTCTTCCTCGTGAAGGGGATAAGCAGTTGGATTCTCGTGGTAACGCTCGAAATTCCCAATTTGACGTTTTCCTAACTAAGGAAGTGACTCCACCTAGCGGTTGGCGTGCAGTGTATACGACTACAAGTGGTACTGCAGCTCAGATGGAAGCTGGAACTTGGTTGGACGCAGCTGATGTGACAGATTGGTCAAGTATCACGGCAGTTAAGTTTATTTCGACTGGTCCAGTTAGTGCGAATTCAAGTGTTAACTTCCATATTGAGGACGCAGTCATTGGCACAAATGCCATCCAAGGGGAGAAGGCTTATCTTTCTTCTGCTTCAACATCAGGCGGCTCCACTACTTATATTGAATCCAATAATGTATTGATTCAAATGAAAAATCAAATTGCGAATGGAACAGTTACCATTAACTATGTGGATGAAAATGGGAATGCCATTCCAGGAATTGATTCGAAAAGTGTATCCAATGATGTGAAATCTGCTTATGATGTATCAGATAAGGATACCTATTATCCAGATTCAATTTTCACAGCTGATGGTTTGGAATATGAATATGTAGAAACGAAAGCGGATAGTGTACTGAATACAGGTGTCTTCACAGAAGAAGAACAAACCATCACTCATGTCTATAAACTTGCGCAACAAAAAGCAAACTTCACTTATAAAGATGTAACGGATGCGGATAATCCATCTGTCTTGGATTCTGTAGATTCTGTTACCGGTGATTCCGCTGCCGTCATCGACTATAAGACAGCAGACCGTATCAAGGAATACCTCAAAAAAGGATATGAGCTTGTATCCAATGACTTTGAAGATGGTCTCACCACTTATGATAAAGATAAAGCGGTAGATCAAGACTTCACGATTGAATTGAAACAACGTGTTGTACCAATTACGGATCCATCTCAAGTTGGAACAGACGTGGATGAGGGTGATGAAAATACACCACAATACCCAGATTCTGTTAAAGATATGGAAGCTCTCACGAAGACTGTAACGCGTACCATTGAGTACAAGTACTTGGCAGAAGACGGTAAAGAAGCATCCGCAACTGTAACCCAATTGGTTGAATTCAAACGTACTGCAACTGTTAACCTTGTCACAGGTGAGATAGTCTATACCGACTGGACCACTGAAGATGGAACAAAAGACGCAGTTCAATCTCCAGTTATCGCAGGCTACACCCCAGACCAAGCAAGTGTAGCTGAGTGGAAACCAAGTGCAACAGATGCGGACGTGAATGAAGTTGTTATCTACACACCGAATGAGCAGAAAGCTACAGTGACTTACGTAGACATCACAAGTGGTGAAGAAGTCGTTCTAGGAGAAGTTGATTCCCTAACGGGTGTAACGGACGCTGAGATTGACTATTCAACTGCTGACCGGATCAAAGCCTATGAAGAAGCTGGCTATGAACTTGTTAACGATGGCTTCCCAGCAGGTGAAGTCTACGACAAAGATCGCAATGTAACTCAAGAGTATACAGTTACATTCCGTCAAAAAGTTGTAGATGTGGAACCAGAATATCCAACCAATCCGAAAGATAATTCTGAACTCGAATTGACCAAAACGGTTACACGTACGATTGAGTATAAATACTTGAAAGAAGATGGTGAAGAAGCTTCTAAAACTGTGACACAAACAGTTACATTCACACGCAAAGCCAAAGTCAATATGGTGACAGGAGAGGTGACTTATGCTGCTTGGACCACAGAAGAAGGTACAACCCCAGCGGTTGAATCACCAGCTATCGCAGGTTACACACCAGATCAAGCAAATGTAGGAACTTGGACACCAAGTGCAACAGATGCGGATGTGGATGTCGTAGTTGTCTACACACCAAACGATCAGAAAGCAACGATTACTTATGTGGATGAGACTACAGGTGAAACCTTGGATGCAGTGGATACCGTGACAGGTAAGTCTGATGAGTCTATCAAATACACGACTGCAGACCGTATCGCAGCCTATGAAAAAGCAGGCTATGTCTTGGTATCTGATAACTTCCCAGTTAATGGAGCTGTCTATGACCGTGATGACAAGGCTGACCAAGCCTACACTGTTATCTTGAAACACAAGATTGAGAACATCGATCCGGAAAATCCAGTGAATCCAAATACAGGTGAGCCTGTTGAGTTGACTAAGACAATTACTCGTACGATTGAGTACAAGTACCTCACTCCAACAGGTGAAGAAGCATCCGCTACTATCACTCAAACAGTTGAGTTCACTCGTACAGCGACAGTGGATCGTGTAACAGGAGAAGTGACTTATGCTGCTTGGACCACAGAAGAAGGTACAACCCCAGCGGTTGAATCACCAGCTATCCCAGGTTACACACCAGATCAAGCAAATGTAGCAGAGTGGAAACCAAGTGCAACAGATGGTGATGTGAATGAGGTTGTTATCTACACACCAAATGAGCAGAAAGCAACGATTACTTATGTGGATGAGACTACAGGTGAAACCTTGGATGCAGTGGATACTGTGACTGGGCCATCTGATACAGCAATCGATTACACAACTACTAGTCGTATCGAAACCTATATCGCATCAGGCTACGAATTAGTATTAGACAATTATCCGAAGAATGGCGCTGTTTATGATCACGAAGATGAAGTCGACCAAGAGTACGTTGTTATCTTGAAACACAAGATTGAGAACATCGATCCGGAAAATCCAGTGAATCCAAATACAGGTGAGCCTGTTGAGTTGACTAAGACAATTACTCGTACGATTGAGTACAAGTACCTCACTCCAACAGGTGAAGAAGCATCCGCTACTATCACTCAAACAGTTGAGTTCACTCGTACAGCGACAGTGGATCGTGTAACAGGAGAAGTCACTTATGCTGCTTGGACCACAGAAGAAGGTACTGTACCAGCGGTTGAATCACCAGCTATCCCAGGTTACACACCAGACCAAGCAAATGTAGGAACTTGGACACCAAGTGCAACAGATGGTAATGTGAATGAGGTTGTTATCTACATACCAAATGAGCAGAAAGCTACAGTGACTTACGTAGACATCAAAAGTGGTGAAGAAGTCGTTTTAGGAGAAGTTGATTCCCTAACAGGTGTAACGGACGCTGAGATTGATTATTCAACTGCTGACCGGATCAAAGCCTATGAAGAAGCTGGCTATGAACTTGTTAACGATGGCTTCCCAGCAGGTGAAGTCTACGACAAAGATAGCAATGTAACTCAAGAGTATACAGTTACATTCCGTCAAAAAGTTGTAGATGTGGAACCAGAAAATCCAACCAATCCGAAAGATAATTCTGAACTCGCATTGACTAAAACGGTTACACGTACGATTGAGTATAAATACTTGAAAGAAGATGGTGAAGAAGCTTCTAAAACTGTGATACAGACAGTTACATTCACACGCAAAGCCAAAGTCAATATGGTGACAGGAGAGGTGACTTATGCTGCTTGGACCACAGAAGAAGGTACAACCCCAGCGGTTGAATCACCAGCTATTGTAGGTTACACCCCAGATCAAGCAAGTGTAGCAGAGTGGAAACCAAGTGCAACAGATGCGGATGTGGATGTCGTAGTTGTCTACACACCAAACGATCAGAAAGCAACGATTACTTATGTGGATGAGACTACAGGTGAAACCTTGGATGCAGTGGATACCGTGACAGGTAAGTCTGATGAGTCTATCAAATACACGACTGCAGACCGTATCACAGCCTATGAAAAAGCAGGCTATGTCTTGGTATCTGATAACTTCCCAGTTAATGGAGCTGTCTATGACCGTGATGACAAGGCTGACCAAGCCTACACTGTTGTCTTGAAACACAAGATTGAGGACATCGATCCAGAAAATCCAGTGAATCCGAATACAGGTGAACCAGTTGAGTTGACTAAGATAATTACTCGTACGATTGAGTACAAGTACCTCACTCCAACAGGTGAAGAAGCATCCGCTACTATCACTCAAACAGTTGAGTTCACTCGTACAGCGACAGTGGATCGTGTAATAGGGGACGTCACTTACACAGACTGGACAACAGAAGAAGGAACTGTACCAGCGGTTGAATCACCAGCTATCCCAGGTTACACACCAGACCAAGCAAGTGTAGCAGAGTGGAAGCCAAGTGCAACAGATGCGGATGTAGATGTCGTAGTTGTCTACACACCAAACGATCAGAAAGCAACGATTACTTATGTGGATGAGACTACAGGTGAAACCTTGGATGCAGTGGATACCGTGACAGGTAAGTCTGATGAGTCTATCAAATACACGACTGCAGATCGTATCGCAGCCTATGAAAAAGCAGGCTATGTCTTGGTATCAGATAACTTCTCAGCAGGCGAAGTCTATGACCGAGATGATGCGACTGATCAAGCCTATACTGTTATCTTGAAACATAAGATTGAGGACATCGATCCAGAAAATCCAGTGAATCCAAATACAGGTGAGCCTGTTGAGTTGACTAGGACAATTACTCGTACGATTGAGTACCGTTATGAAACTCCAGATGGAGAATTCGTAACTGTCCCTGTGACACAAACTGTAACCTTCACCCGTACAGCAACAGTAGATCGTGTAACAGGAGAAGTCACTTACACAGACTGGACAACTGAATCTGGAACAACACCAGAAGTAGTGTCTCCAAATGTAGATGGTTTCACACCGGACAAGGCACTTGTTCCAGCATGGACACCAAGTGTGACTGATTCTGACGAAACAGTAGTGGTCATCTACAAAGCAGATGAGCAAAAAGCTAGAGTAACGTATGTGGACGAAACTACAGGAGAAGTACTTGAAGTTGAAGAACTTGTTGGTAAATCTGGTGAATCCATCACCTACTCAACAGCTGATCGAATTGCTTTTTATACTGCGAAAGGGTATGAGTTGGTTTCTGATGAAAACCCTGAAGGACTTCTCTTCGATAAAGATGGTAATGTGACTCAAGAATACACAGTAGTCTTGAGGCATAAGATTGAGGACATCGATCCAGATAATCCTGTGAATCCAAATACTGGTGAGATAGTTGAGGTGTCTAAAACGATAACTCGTACCATCGAATATAAGTACTTGACTGCAGATGGAGAAACCGCTTCTGAAACTGTTGTTCAAATTGTAACCTTTAAACGAACAGCAACTGTTGATCGCGTAACCGGTGAGGTTGCTTATGGGGATTGGAATAGTGAGAATAATACGTTCCCAGTAGTTGTTTCGCCTGAGATAGATGGTTATACCATTGATCAAGCTGAGGTTCCGGAAATGGTTGTGACAGTTGATTCCGAAGACTCTAAAGTTGTTGTGATCTACACTCCAGTAGAGAAACCGGAACCGAAGCCAGAACCAAAACCTGAACCAAAACCTGAGCCAAAACCGGAACCGAAGCCAGAACCAAAACCTGAACCAAAACCTGAGCCAAAACCGGAACCGAAGCCAGAACCAAAACCTGAACCAAAACCTGAGCCAAAACCGGAACCGAAGCCAGAACCAAAACCAGAACCAAAACCTGAGCCAAAACCGGAACCGAAGCCAGAACCAAAACCTGAACCAAAACCTGAGCCAAAACCGGAACCGAAGCCAGAACCAAAACCTCAACCAAAACCAGAAAAATCTAAACCATCCGTGGCTGACAAACCACAGATGAAAGAGTCTTCTGTTGGACAAACGCTTCCTGAAACGGGTGATTCCGATAATCTTGCGATGGCCTTGCTTGGACTCGGATTGCTTGGAGCAGTTCCATTGATTGGATTTGCGAAACGGAAGAAAGATTAAAAACCTTAGGTTTGTCTACGCTTTAGAAAACCAATTCTGATTTTAGCCCCCACGGGGGCTTTTTTGTTGTCGAATATCGAATAAATAGAATAATAGCTGAAAGGAGAATGTAGTGTTGCCCTTGCGTTTCTAATTCGAAGGAGGTAATGAATGAATCTGAATTTTGGTTTTAAAATATCTAAGGCCTATGTTTTTTGTGGTGCAGTACTCGCTAGTTTATGCTTGGGGATGGACAGGGTAGCTGCGGATGAGACCGCAGCTACAAATTTGAAAGAGTTGCAGCCTCAGGCTTCTTCGGCTCACAGTGAACTTATTCAGGAATCTGGCCAAGATGTCGGACAATTAATGCAACCAATAGTATCTGAGGAGTTGGAGCAAGCACAAGTTCAAGCACAAGCAGCAGGTGTCGTAATTGAGCAGAAGGCTCCTCGGTTTTATGATTCTTTGGCAAAAGCGCAAGAAGACTTGCAACAGCAAGCTCAAAGCTTACTGAATAAAACAGCTAGTCAGCAAGCTCTACAAAGGGAAATCACATCCATTCAAGCACAGAATCAGCAGATTCTCCAAGTGAATCAAGCAGAGATAGAGCGTGTATCATTGGAAAATCAAGAAAATGAAACACAGATCAAAATTGAAAATCAAAGGGAACAAGATCGTGTCGACCTAGAAAATACCAGACTGCAGAATCGATACAAACAAGATTTGGAGAACTATGAGCGATTAAGAAATGATCGACAAGAGACTTTGAAGACAATACAAACTCGTCAACAAGAAGTCGAACAGGCCAAAAGAATGCTAGTGCGACCCGATGACATTTCCTATGGCAGTAACGGTTATACCAAAAGCAATTCTACTCAACACCTCAAGCTTAGTGCTCCCTTGAAAGGTATGAAACTTATTGCAAAAGGTGATTTGAAAAATCCACAGGTCTTGGTAGAAGGGGAAATTCCGGAATCGCAAATTGTGACTAGTTTTGTTTGGAAGAATGTAGAACCAGAAGGGCCAGAATTGACCAAGGGAGTTTATGGAGACAAAAGCTACTGGGATGCAGCCTACAATTACAACCAAAATGGAACGACAACTCAAATTTGGACAGGGCGAATTGGAAATTGGTACAAAATACCTGAAGCCATCAAAACAGCCGATGGAAAAATTCATGATGCCTATATTCAAGTTGAAATTGATAGTAGTGGGCTCTACAAGGAAAGTATGTGGACTAAGACGGATGGAACTTATTTTGCCTTTTGGAATCAGGATGGCGCTATCAATACCTTAAATGGCTTCACTCTAGGAAGTGTTAATCAAAAATCAGATGGCATTCGCCTGCGTGTGAGATTGGATAGTCCTAAGAACACGACCCCTTATTTATGGGCTACTACAATCTATGATTTGGATCTGGGGCAATTTCTGGAAGTGGATCCTAAAACTAGTCAAATTTTAAGTATTGGTGGAGGCCTGAAAGTAGAAGGCTCAAAGATCGTGTCGGATGAAAATTTAGGAAATACCTATGGACTTAACCGAGATGTCAATGCCCTAAATGCACGCGCCTCATCACCTGACGGAGCAGTCCTCCTAGCCCAGTACACATCTGAGTATCAGTCTATGATCCGCAATAGTCCTGGAGGGGCAGGATCATCTGTGGCACGTGCAGATTTTGGAGCAGCTGGACAAGTTCAGATTCAAGTCATCCCCAAACTACCACCCGAACCAGAAAAACCTACCAAGCCGACTCTGTTAGTTCCAAACTTTAAAACCTTCATTCCTAAAATTCCAAGTCCAAAACCGTTACATCCTGTTCCAGATTTACCAACGAAAAAGGAGAGTGTTCATCCAGTCTTTGTGATTCAAAAACCAAGCAATCACAAGACTGTTGTGAACCAGGCAAAAATGGATGTGGATGGTAAGTTGGTGCCCAAGGGGTCACTGCAAATCTGGGAACTTCAGAATCAGCCCTTGAAAGCAGGTCGGGACCAGGTGTTTTCTTACCAGCTGAAAGATCCGCTGCCATCGGGATTTTTGGTTGACTGGGCTAAAACCAAGGAAATGAACCAAGTTTATTGGACTGTAACAGAAAAATCAGCTGATCACCTAATCTTTGAAGCGAAAGCAGAAACGCTATCCTTACTTAATAAGAATCGTCATCAAGCAATTTCCTTGCCTCTAGCTTATGTGATTGGTCGCCCTCAAAATGACGGCGGATCCTATCGGAACACCTTTAAGACGATGATTCAGACTCCTTCTGGATCTTTTGTAACGGTTTCAAACACATCTGTTATCTATACACCTGGTCAAGATCCAAAGCATCCTCGTACAGGACCGAATGGGGACAATCCGACACCTGAAGACAACTTCATTCATCCTCAAAAAGAGGTTTTTAATCCAGCAACTGGTCAAACCCTAAACGGACGGTCACTGTTACCAAACTCCAAGATCTATTATCGTTTGACACAGGATTTTGACCAGTACAAGGGGATTCAAGTAAGTCCGGCTGATATTTCCAAGGGTTTCTATTTTGTGGAGGATTATCCTGACGATCGTTTGGATCCAACTAGCTTGAAGGTCACTGCCATTAAATCGAGCAATGGGGAGGATCTCTCGCAGTTGCTGAACTATTACCACGTTTTAACTCCCCACTCGATTGACAGCAAGCTTCAGAAGGCCCTGGAGCACTCTGGAGTTCGTCCGCATGGCGCTTATTTGCTGTGGTCGGCCAAAGATCCCCAAGCCTTTTTTGAGCGCTATGTCCAAGCTGGTTTATCAGTGACCTATGATCTTTCTTTTTCTTTAGATAAAAAGTTTAAAGAAGGGGCTTTTACCAACCAAGCTTTCCAAGTTGAATTCGGAAACGGCTATGCCTCCAATCACGTCGGAAATGAAGTGCCAACTTTGAAAGTGCAGAAAGAAGTTTTGAATCAAGAAAGTGAACAAGATCTGAACGGGCACGAAGTTGCCATGGGTCAACTAATCCGTTATCGCTTAAAAGGGTGGGAAGTGCCCGCTAACCGTGGTTACAAACTTGAGGAATACCGCTTCTTGGATAATTTAGACCAGGAGCATGATACGTTCGTTAGAGGACAGGTAGTGTCAGCAGTCACCTTGACCTTGCAGGATGGGCGAATGATTCCTTCAGGTACTGATTTAACGGAGTTTGTGGATCAAGTTTATGAAGGTAGAGATGGGCATTACAGTTTAGCCTTTAAAAAAGATTTCTTAGAAACTCTATCTGACCAGAGTCCATTTGCGGCAGATGTCTACCTAACTGTAAAACGGATTTCGAGTGGTACAGTCAGAAATCAATACACACTGGTAGTGAATGGCAATCCTGTGGATTCCCAGCTTGTTCAAACCCACACATCTGTACCAGATTCAGTGAATACTGAGTTCCTTGAGAATGGTTCTCAGAAACCAGAAAAGACACTTCCCTACACTGGAACAGAAGGAGATCATCTGTCCTTTATCGGAAATATGATGATGGGGCTTGCTGCCTTAATCGTTGCACTGAAAAAAAATAAATCGTAGGGAGTTTAAGACCAGGGAGCTTTTGATTTCCCTGGTTTTTCGCGCTTTCTTCAGCTTAGGAATCATGTTATAATGGAGCATATTTTCAATTGAGTGGAGGAAGTATGAATCGTTTGGGTGATTTAGGTCGAGGAGGCCGCAAAGCCCTAATAGAAGGGATTGTGGTGATCCTACTAGGATTTTTTTTGATTATCTGGGGGCAGCTTGTACCGAAGGTGGGCTATCAGCTCTTCTTCCTGTATATTTTTCTATCAGCTCTCTGGACGCTAATAAGTCGGTGGTTCGGACGTAAGGAGATTCAGGAGAATCTTTGGATTACCTTGGGAAAACTGGTCGCTTCCGTGATTTTTGGAGAGATAGCCATTTTGGAGGATATGGCTGTTTACCTCTTGGTGTATGCAATTGCCTTTTATCAAATTTTTACAGGTGTAGTCAACCTGGTCACCTGGTGGCTCTATTGGCAAAATGGAATTCCAAAACGTTTCCGTTATTTGACGGATGGTATCATAATGACTGGGTTTGGGGTATGGAGTCTGTCCCCTTACCATGATGCCAATGAATTTCAATTATTGCTTTTAGGTTGGTATTTGGTGACCTTGGGGATGACTCGTTTGCGGGATGGACTTTTCTTTGAAAAAGAAATGAAGCAGAACAATTTAAAACGCCGCGTACGGGTAACTCTTCCCATTTTCATTACCGCTCTGGTTCCAGCTGCGACGCTCAATAGGCTTAATGAATTTTTACAAGAGAATACTGAGGAAACTGCAGCAGAAGCATATAACGTGTCCAAAGAGGAGAAATCTGGTCAAATTGAAGTTTTTATCCATACAGCTCAGACCAATTTCTTTGCGGCTGTGGGTCATGTGGACTTGTGTTACCAAGGTCGTGTCATTTCGTATGGTTCCTATGACCCATCTTCTGAACGCTTGTTTGGAATGGTCGGTGATGGCGTACTCTACAAGTGTGACCGGGAGGCCTATATTGACTTGTGTAAGCGAGAAAGTCAGAAAACCTTATTCGGTTATGAAATTGATTTAACAGCGGAGCAAGAAAAGGCGGTTCAAGCATACTTAGCTGATTTGGATAAAATCTTGGTACCATGGGAACCTGAGGCGAACTTGGTGAAGAAAGAAGATGGTTCTGAAGATCATACTTATGCTTACAAAATTCGCCATGAAACGAATGGTGACCTCTATAAGTTTACTGAATCCAAGTTTAAAACCTATTTTGTATTAAGCACCAATTGTGCACTTCTTGCGGATACGATTGTTGGACAAGCGGGAACAGATATCCTTAGTCCTAAAGGTTTTATTGCACCAGGAACCTATCAGGAATACCTGGATACAGAATTTGAGAAACCACACAGTATGGTCATTGCTAAGAATGTTTATGCATAAGAAGGTTGGGATTAAAGTCTCAACCTTCTTATTTTGGTTAGTGAAATCACTTTGATGCAGTGGTTGATTCGATCAAACAGCTAAAAGGCTGTTTGAGGTATCAGATAGGGTTTGCGAAGCAAATAACAATTATTCGCTTTTATTGACATGAACGGAGTTCATTTCATCTATAAGCTCTAAAGGCATTCAACATGACTTTATACTTGAGCATTAACTAAAGAAAGCGAAGAAAGTCTGGGAAGAGACTGTTTGAACCCGAGCTTAACAATAAAGGAGCGAAGTCGGTTTGGGGAGAAACCGTTTCAGCTTATAACTTGAAAAAAAGACTTGTAACGAACGATTTTTACAAATAGAATCATTCTGCCTCGTTCTCTGAAACTTTCACAAATATTTTCATAGATTGTCTTGCTATTGTAGACCAGATGGTCTATAATGGTTCGAGATAAGGAGGCTGAATTGAAGAAGGCAGAAAAAACACAGTTGATGAAGGAGCGGATTCTCGAGGGCGCCATTCAAGAAATTTCGGGTTCTGGTTACCAAGGATTTCGCATCAATCAACTGTGTAAGAAGTATGGCTTTTCGAAAGGAAGTCTTTATAGTCTTTTAGTTTGCTTTTAGTACAAGGCAGCGAGTCGCAGGCAGTACTAAAGTACGGCAAGACGAGCTAACACAGTAATAAAAGATAAACTAAAAGAGTATATCATCTATTTCCGAACAAGGATCAGTTATATGTAGCCTGTGTCGAGGAAAGTTTTACGAAACTATTCCAGTTTTTAAAAGCGAATCTAGAGTCTGTTCCAAGTTTAGCGGACTACCTTCAAAGTCGTTTACGGTTCTACCAGTCCTATCCTCACCATTCCCAGGTTTTCTTGGAAGCTTTGCTTTATAGGGGAGGTCAAGTAGAAGAGGAGATTCGTAGATTTCGAGATGAATTTGATCGCTTTAATCAGGCTGTAGCAAGGCGTTTAATTACAGAGTATGAGCTAAAAGAGGGTGTGACAGAAGAGCAAGCCTTAGCTTATTTGGATGTCATTCAAAAGCTTTTTCGTGCCTACTATTTAACACTCCAAGAATTAGACTCAGAACTTGTGAATAGCCGAGCCTATGAAGATCACTTGCAGGAAATACTAGGACATATGGTTTTTGGGATAGTCGATCAAAAGCCATCAAAGATAGACTAACCTACAGGATGATTTTTAAAGATGTATCACTCTTTAATCGGTTCTGATTTTAATATTTTAAAGGAGTAGACGATGTTTAAACGTTACGCATGGTTGTTGTTAGTAGTAGGGATTCTTAGTCTTTTGGCAGGATTTTGGGTTGTTGCCAACCCTGGTATGACCTTAGCTGGTATTGGAACAGCGGTTGCCATCTTTTTCTTGGTTGATGGAATTGTGAATGTGGTTCAATACTTTACCAATGAATACAGAAGTGGCTGGACCCTCTTTAATGGGATTATCACAGCGCTACTAGCCCTTATGCTCTTGACTGACGGATTCGGTGCTCGTACCCTCTTCATGTCAACCATGATTGCTTTCTGGGTTCTTTTCTCTGGAATCACTCGTCTCATGATGAGTTTTGATGTTAAGAAAATTGACCGTTCTACAGGTTCTACCTTGATGTGGACAGGGATCCTTGGCATTCTTGCAGGAGCTCTTATGATGATGACACCTTTATTTACTGCTTTGATGGTTTCCTACATGATTGGATTTACCTTTATCTATCAAGGAATTGCATCCATCGTTCTTTATTTCAAAGCAAAATAAGGACTAGAGGCTGGGCATGAGCCCAGCCTTTTTTCAAGAAAGGTTTTCGGATGGTTAAAAAATTTGTAGTCCTCCTCTACGGAATCTTTTTAAGTTCCATTATCGCAGGGATTTCCTATCTGTTTATCATGGCTGAAAAAACCAGCAGTCATTGGCTATGGCATTCGGACTTCTCGCATTCCACCCTCTATCAAGCAGTCTTAATTCTGGTTGGAAGTATTGCTTTATATGCGCTCAAACGTAACTGGGGTTCTCTGCCCTTCACCAGTCACCAAGTCTTGCACGTCTTACAAGAAAAGGGGACCTTAAAGTATGGTCAGGCTTGGAAAAGCCTCTTAGTTGCTTTGCTCATCCTAAGTCTAGGAGCAGGTGTGGGTCCGGAGGCTCCTTTACTAGGGGCGGTCATTGCCTATTCTATCTGGCAGGCTGATAAAATGCGCTATCTCTATGTCCATTGGGAGGAACTGAGTGCTGGTAAGCGGTTTGTAGTTCTTTTCCATCCGCGACGTTACTTACAGTCCTATCAAGTAGATCAAGCTGTTTTGGAGGGACAGAAGAAGAAACTCCTCATCAGTCTCTATGCCTTCAATGGGCTCTTTGTATTCTGGCTTTTGATGCGCTTATCAGACCAACCTTCTTTTGTCACAACCATTGGAAAATCAGCTTGGGGATTAGAGGAACTGCTTTATTTCTTGCCTCTCCTAGCTTCGGGTTTTCTGTTTGCCCTGGTCTATCAACAAGTGAAAAAGGGAGTCGGAAGGTTGAAACTGGGAGACAAACTTTCTCTCCCCATAAAGATTGTAATTGGCGGTCTTTCGATTTTTATTACGTCGCAAGTGGCACCTGACTTGTTGTTTTCCGGACAACATTCCATGCATACTCTCTTTGACATGGGATTAGAAGCTTCTGCCATTGTCCTCAGTCTTTTAGCAATCGGAAAATTACTGTTATTGGATCTCAATCTTTGGGCCGGTTGGACAGGAGGAGATATTTTCCCCTTAACCTTCGCCTCTCTCTTACAAGGTTTTGCAATGGCAAAATTGCTAGAAACACAAGGGTTAGATACCCCCTTTGTGGTTCTGGTTGTGGGGCTAGCCATGGCGATGCAACTGATGGAAAACCGAATCTTAGCCTTGATATTTGTCTCTTTGTTTTTCCCAGTTAACTTGTGGCCCATATCCCTCTTGGTCTTTGTAGTCTATGAAGGAATGGCTCGTTTCCATAAGAAAAATCAGCAGTCCTAATAAGGAATGCTGATTTTTCACATTATAGTTCTTGGCTAGCAATGCCAACGATGACATCACAGGCTTTTTCCATGGTTTGGAGGCTGACAAATTCGTAGCGCCCATGCATGTTTTCACCACCTGCAAAAAGATTGGGGGTAGGGATACCCATGAAGGAAATTTTGGAGCCGTCAGTTCCCCCACGAATGGGTTCAATGATGGGGGCAATGTCTAGCGATTTCATGACTTTTTCAGCTAATTGAACGGGACGCATATCTTTTTCGATGACTTCCCTCATATTGGAGTACTGGTCTTTGATGTCAACGATGACACGTTCCTCCCCCCAGCTTCGGTTCATACGACCAGCGATTCGCTGAAGGGTTTCCTTACGGTTGGTTAAACCTTGGCTTTCAAAGTCCCGAAGAATGTAGTCAGCGTGAGCTTCTTCTTCAGTACCAGAGAGTTTTTGCAGATGGTAGAATCCTTCATAACCTTCGGTATACTCAGGACGTTCACCATCTGGGAGAACTCCGTGAAAGTCCATGGCCAATTGGAGAGCATTAATCATCTGGCCTTTGGCTGTACCTGGATGGACGTTACGGCCTTTGAAGGTTACGTGGGCTGCGGCAGCACTGAAGGTCTCGTATTGAAGTTCACCAAGAGGGCCACCATCTACGGTGTAGGCAAAGTCTACATTGAAATCAGCTGCGTCAAACTTGTCCGCTCCAGTTCCGATTTCTTCATCAGGTCCAAAACCGATGCGAAGTTCAGCATGCTCGATTTCTGGATGGGCAACGAGATATTCTACTGCTGAAAGGATTTCCGCAATTCCAGCCTTGTCATCGGCTCCAAGTAGTGTGCGACCATCTGTAGTGATGAGGGTTTGTCCTAAGTAGTTTTGCAGTTGTGGGAATTGGTCTGGACTGAGCTCATAGCCACTATCGCTAAGGGGGATACTGCCGCCTGGGTAGTTTTCAATGACTTGAGGGGTAACATTCTCTGCATTAAAATCAGCTGTATCCATGTGGGAGATGAAGCCAATTTTATAAGGAAATTTGTCGCTGTTTGCGGGTAAGGTACCAACGACAAAACCATTGTCTAAGTAGTGTACATCCACTAGTCCAATGTATTCCATGGTTGGCTTGAGGACATTCAGAGCAAAGTCTACTTGACTTTGGGTGGATGGTGTGCGATCAGCTTGCTCATCTGACCGTGTATTGATGCGCACATAGTCTAGGAAGTGGGGGAGTAGTTGTGGGTATTTACTCATAATCAATTCCAACCTTTCTAATAGTCCTTTTTATTATAGAACGGTCCTGGGAGAACTGCAAGACATTTTCTTTTTTCAATGGGAAAAAAGAAAGATTTAGGATATAATGGAGCTATGAATTTCGAAAAAAGAGGGTTATTATGGCACACAAGTTGGAGGGAATTTTAGAGGAACTACGGGAGCATGGCATACGTGTGACCGAGGCACGTCGCTTGATGCTGGAATACTTGATGAATAGTCATGAGCATCCGAGTGCTGAAAAGATATACCAGGATTTGATGGAAGTTTATCCTCAGATTAGTCTGGCCACGGTCTACAATAACCTCAACCTCTTTCTTAAGGAAGGGTTGGTAACGGAGATTAAAATAAAAAATGACCAGACCCGGTACTATGATTTTATGGGGCATGAACACATCAATATTGTTTGTGAAAATTGTGGCAAAATTGCTGATTTTGAGGGTGATGGTCCGCCGGATATTTCTGTAACAGTCCGTGAACAAACGGGTTATGAACTCAGAAAGCAGGAATTATTGGTCTATGGTCTTTGTCCGGATTGTCAGAAATTAAAGGGGTGAACTAGGCATGAAAACGCTTACTCGAATAGGCTTAGCTCTTTTAATATTGGTTGGCCTAAGTGCTTGCGGCAATAAGGATATCTTTGGTTCGGAGTACACATTTGATACAGCTCAAATTCGGATGCCGAATGGAGATTTGATAGAGGGTGAAGTGGAACAGTGGGCCCATGATAGTGATAACGATAATATTCGTGTGACCTTCAAAAATGGGAAATCCTACTACACCAGTTCGGTCAATGTTGTCCTCTTTAATAAAGAATCGAATCCTTGAGGGGTCGTGATAGAATTCACGTGCCCTCTTGTTTTTGAGGTTGAAATATTGTAGAATAGAGTGGACTGCTAGGCAGTACTTATAATACCTAAGGAGAATTGAAGATGGTGAAATTAGTTTTTGCTCGTCATGGTGAATCAGAATGGAACAAAGCGAACCTCTTTACAGGTTGGGCTGATGTGGACTTGTCAGATAAAGGGACACAACAAGCTATCGATGCTGGTAAATTGATCAAAGAAGCTGGAATCGAATTTGATCAAGCTTACACTTCTGTTTTGAAACGTGCGATCAAAACAACCAACCTTGCTTTGGAAGCTGCTGACCAATTATGGGTACCAGTTGAAAAATCATGGCGTTTGAACGAGCGTCACTACGGTGGTTTGACAGGTAAAAACAAGGCGGAAGCTGCTGAGCAATTTGGTGATGAGCAAGTTCACATTTGGCGTCGTTCTTATGATGTATTGCCTCCAAATATGGATCGTGACGATGAGCACTCAGCTCACTCAGATCGTCGTTACGCACACTTGGATGACACTGTTATCCCAGATGCTGAAAACTTGAAGGTGACTTTGGAACGCGCGCTTCCATTTTGGGAAGATAAAATTGCTCCAGCTCTTAAAGATGGTAAAAACGTCTTTGTTGGAGCACACGGCAACTCAATCCGTGCTCTTGTAAAACACATCAAACAATTGTCTGATGATGAAATCATGGATGTTGAAATTCCGAACTTCCCACCACTTGTATTCGAATTGGATGACAAATTGAATGTCGTAAAAGAATACTACCTAGGTCAAGACTAATAGACAGAAAGCTGGGACATTAGATCCCAGTTTTTTTAACTCTAAAACGTGAATCGAAGTCGTGTTTAGAGGGAGTCATCTAGTGAATTTCTGTGGTAAAATGGAGAGAGTTTTCTAGAAAGTGTATGACATGGAATGAGAAAGAAGAATCGCATCGAGCAGCAAACCATCCCCACACGTCTGTATTTTATTTTGGGATTGGTATTTAGCTTGTTTTTGATACTAGCAGTTCGGTTGGCATATATGCAGGTCTTTAACCAGGCTTTTTATTTGGCAAAAATGGCGACAGCCAGTCAAAAAATTATCAAGGGGAGTTCTGTTCGTGGGCAAATTTATGATGCTCAAGGCAAGCCCTTGGTTGAGAATGAAAGCAAACAAGTGGTCTCCTATACTCGTAGTAATCAAGACACAGCTGAGTCTCTCAAAGAAAGAGCCAAGGAAATTCTTCAACTGGTAGATGTCAATGACGAAGACCTTAGCCAGCGACAGTTAGCGGATTATTATTTAGCGGATCCATCTGTTTATAAGGAAGTTGTAGACCAACTTCCCAAAGATCAAAAAATCGATCGTGATGGGAATGCCTTGCCTGAAAAAACCATCTACAATAACGCAGTAGAGACAGTTCAGCTCAAACAGGAGGAGCTAAGTCCAGAGGATAAAAAGGTTGCCCTCCTCTTTAATCAATTAAATGCTATTCCAAACTTCGGGACCGGTAATCTTCGGACAGAAGATCTCAGTCCCGAACAAGTAGCTCTAATTGCATCATCCAGCCAGGAAATTCCTGGAATATCCATCTCCACAAGTTGGGAACGTAAAGTTTTGGAAACTCCGCTCTCCAGTATTGTCGGAAGTGTTTCCAATGAGCAGACAGGGATCCCTGCTGAAGAGGTGGAGGAGTACTTGAAGAAGGGGTATTCCTTGAACGACCGGGTTGGAACCTCTTATTTGGAGAAAGAATATGAAGAAGCTCTCCAAGGCAAGCGTTCTGAAAAAGAGGTTTATTTGGATAAGGATGGGAACTTGGAAAAAGTGGTGACAACCACTGAAGGTGAAAAAGGAAAAAATCTTAAACTAACCGTGGATTTGGATTTCCAACAAGGAGTGGAGGACATTCTCAAGAATGCTCTCCAGTCTGAAATCAACAAGGGAAATGCTCTGGAGACTGAAGGTGCTTATGCAGTCGTATTAAGGCCTGAGGACGGTTCTGTCTTGGCGATGGCCGGTGTCAAGCAGGATATCGAAAAACACGAATTGTCTTCAGATTCGCTCGGAACGATCACCAATGTCTTTGTCCCAGGTTCTGTTGTCAAGCCGGCAACCCTAACTGCGGGTTGGCAAACGGGAGCCTTGTCTGGCAATGAGATTTTGGCAGATCAGACTGTTCTTGGGATTAATTCCTGGTTTACAGAAGGAAGTGTTCGGGACATTTCAGCGGTTCAAGCCTTAGAATATTCTTCCAACACCTACATGGTTCAAGTAGCTCTACGAATTCTGGGTAGTCCAATCGGGGCAGCTCTGATTGATGACAGTGCCAGTGTTAAAGCTGCTATGGAAAAAATGAGGACGGCCTTCGGCCAATATGGAATGGGGGTTAAGACTGAAATCGACCTCCCTAATGAATCAGTTGGTTTTTTACCGACAGAATTTACGGTAGGTGATTATATGAATAATGCCTTTGGTCAGTTTGACAACTACACACCGATGCAACTGGCGCAGTTCGCAGCCACATTAGCGAATGGAGGAAGCCGCATCCAACCCCATATTGTCGCTGGAATTCATGACAACGATGAAAATGGTGGGCTGGGTCAAGAAATAGAGAAGAAAACCGGTCGAGTTCTGAACCAGGTGAATATATCTCAGGAAGACATGTCGCTTCTACAGGAAGGGATGAACCAAGTGGTATACGGAACGTCATCCTTTACCACTGGACGTACCGTGGGAGAGGGTGCTTCAGTGGCGATTGCGGCAAAGACCGGTACAGCAGAAACGTTTGTGAGTGATGGCAAGGTCCGCTCCGTCAATACCAACGTAGTGGCCTATGCGCCAACTAGTAATCCAGAAATTGCCGTGGCCGTTGTGTTCCCACACAATACCGATTTATTGTCAACCGTAAGCCATAGTATCACCAAAGACATTGTTAATCTTTATTATTCTAAAAATTAAGGAGGAGCTATGCTCTATCCCACACCGATTGCAAAATTAATAGATAGTTATTCGAAACTCCCTGGAATTGGGAAAAAGACAGCGACACGATTAGCTTTTCATACCATTAGTATGGAAGATGAAGAGGTGGCGGAGTTTGCCAAAAACCTCTTAGCTGCTAAGCGTGAATTGACTTATTGCTCAATCTGTGGTAATCTGACAGATGATGATCCCTGTTTTATTTGCAGAGATGAGACGCGTGATGAAACACAAATTTTAGTGGTAGAAGATAGCCGAGATGTAACGGCTATGGAAAATATCCAAGAATATCAAGGACGCTATCATGTCTTGGGTGGCTTGATTTCACCGATGAATGGCATTAGTCCCGATGATATAAATCTCAAATCCCTCATCAATCGTTTGATGGATGGCAAGGTGACGGAAGTTATTGTGGCAACGGATGCGACAGCAGATGGTGAAGCCACTTCTATGTATATTTCGCGGATCCTCAAACCTGCGGGCATCAAGGTGACCAGATTGGCGCGTGGATTAGCTGTCGGCAGTGATATTGAGTATGCGGATGAAGTAACCTTGCTGAGGGCGATAGAGAACCGGACAGAGTTATAGGAGAGTATGATGAAAGAAACCTTAATCCTTTTGTACGGAGGTCGTAGTGCTGAGAGAGAAGTTTCCGTTCTCACAGCTGAAAGTGTGATGCGGGCAGTAGACTATAACCGTTTCACTGTTAAGACCTATTTTATTAGTCGTGAAGGAGCCTTTTACAAGACACAAGAATTTGACCAAACGCCTGATGTCACGGTTCGTTTAATGACCAATGATGGGATAGCAGATTTAGAATCCCTTAATCCAGGTGCGATCTATGAGGAGGGAGCTGTGATTTTTCCTTTACTTCATGGCCCCATGGGAGAAGACGGGACTATTCAAGGATTTTTCGAAATCCTAGGCATGCCTTATGTAGGGACAGGTGTTCTGGCATCCAGCATGGCCATGGATAAAATCTCAACCAAGCGGATTTTAGAAAGTGCGGGAATTTCTCAGGTTCCCTACACAACTTATTTCGAAGGGGAAAATCTAGCTGCAGCTCTGGATGAGGCAGAAGCCAAGCTAAGTTACCCAATCTTTGTCAAGCCATCCAATATGGGTTCGAGTGTTGGAATCTCTAAGACGGAAGATCGTGCGGGTTTGCAAGAGGCTATTTTGGAAGCCCTTCGTTATGACAGTCGAATTTTGATAGAAGAAGGTGTGGATGCACGCGAAATTGAGGTCGCTATCTTGGGGAATCAAGACATCCAAACAACACTTCCAGGTGAAGTGGTCAAGGATGTCGCTTTCTATGATTACAAGGCTAAGTATATTGACAACAAGATTGAGATGGCCATTCCGGCTCAGATTCCAGATTCAGTGGCTAATGAGATGAGAGAAGCTTCTCGCAAAGCCTTTCACGCTCTAGGAGGTACTGGTTTATCCCGGTGTGATTTCTTCTATACTAAAGAAGGGGATGTTTTCCTCAATGAACTCAACACCATGCCTGGATTTACTCAGTGGTCTATGTATCCCTTACTTTGGAAAAATATGGGAGTTTCTTATCCAGATTTAATTTCAACCTTGGTGGATTTAGCCAAGGAAGTTTATGAAAAGCGGCAAGCGCATTTCTTCTAAATTATAGTAGGTGATTTCCTGTGAAGGGCTTGCGCCCAATCATTGAAATATCACACAAGGTGAGGTGGTCGAGACGGTTGTCTGGCTGCCTTTTTTCTTAGCATTACGAATAATGAGGTAAAGGAGAAAAATATGTTTACACTTAGTGAAGTGGCAAGAGTTGTTAAAGCCAAGAATCCTCTAAAGTTCGACGGGGATTGGACGCTTAATAAGGTTGAATTTGATAGTCGTCTGATTGAAGAAGGGGACCTTTTCGTCCCCCTAAAAGGAGCACGTGATGGTCACGATTTTATAGATTTGGCTTTTGAAAAAGGGGCGCGTGCCAGCTTATCCGATCGTGAATTAGAGACAGACCAGGTCTATTTTTGGGTAGAAGATGTCTTAACAGCGTTTCAAGATCTAGCGGCCTACGTTTTGGAAAAGAGTCAAGTGGATGTGCTTGCAATAACAGGCTCAAATGGCAAAACAACCACCAAGGATATGTTGGCTCATTTGTTGGCAACTACTTATCCAACCTATAAGACGCAAGGCAATTATAACAATGAAATTGGCTTGCCATATACTATTTTACACATGCCACTTGGCACTGAAAAGCTGGTCTTAGAAATGGGGCAAGACCATTTAGGCGATATCTCTTTGCTCTCTCATCTTGCAAAACCAAAGGCTGCGGCTGTGACAATTGTTGCAGAAGCTCATCTTGAGTTTTTCAAAGACCGTCGAGAGATCGCTCAAGGGAAACTCCAAATTGCCGATGGCATGCCGGAAGGAGCCCTCTTGCTAGTGCCAAGTGATCCTCTCCTGGATGATTTACTTCCGGCCCAGGTGGACGTAAAACGGTTTGGGCCAGGTGGAGATATTGAGCTTTTTGATTTAAAGGAAAATCGAGATTCCCTCCAATTTAAAACAAATTTCATGAACGGGGTAGTAGAGGTCCCTCTACCAGGTCGCTACAATGCAAGCAATGCTATGGTTGCCGCCTATCTAGCTAAGGAGGAAGGGGTACCAGAATCAGTAATCCTTGATGCCTTCCCCAGCTTGGTTCTAACGAAGAATCGAACAGAATGGAAGACTGCCCAAAATGGCGCAGCTATTTTATCAGATGTCTACAATGCCAATCCAACCGCTATGCGTCTAATTCTGGAAACTTTTTCCAATCTTCCAAAGGAAGGAAGTGGCAGGAAGTTGGCTGTGCTGGCAGACATGAAAGAGTTAGGGCAGGAATCTGAAGCCTTGCATATGAGCATGATTACCAGCCTCAATCCAGAGGATTTGGATAAAATTTATTTTTATGGACAGGAAATCGAGAGTCTGGCTAAATTGGCTGCAGAGATTTTTCCTCTGGGCCAAGTGCTTTATTACCCAACAGAGGATTTTGAAGCATTACAGGAAGCCATCGTAACAGATCTCAAAGATCAGGATCAAATCTTATTAAAAGGAAGCAATTCCATGAATCTGGCTAAGATTGTGGACATCTTAGAAGGAAAAACGTTATGATAAATGCTCTTGTTCAGTTATTTGCACGTAATCCCTTAGCTAGAGCACCTGAACTTCACTGGACATCGTCACTATTGCTTTTATTTAGTTTGATTCTCCTTTACTTTTTAGCCACTAGGCAGAAGGGGGATCGGTTGGCACGCTTTGCCCTTATTCTGGTCCTCCTTGGTCTTTATGGGTTCCTAGTTTTTCTTGATTTTAGTTGGCAAGCCAGTCTCCCATTCTATCATTGCCGTATCGCCATGATCTTGATGTTATGCTTGCCAGATCAGACGCCTTTAAAGACTTTCATGGCCTACTTAGGAGTCCTAGGGCCTATTATAGCCTTTGCTTATCCGGTTCTCTATGCCTATCCATTTTTTCATATCACGAATCTATCTTTTATCTTAAGTCACCAGTTGCTTTTTTATCTGGCTTGTCACTATTTGATTTGGCAGAGAAGGTTAGATCCCCTATCTTTCACAAGGATTTTTGGCTATTCCTTTCTTTTGACTGCTGCGATGCTCTTTTCCGCCCTTTTGACTAAAGGAAACTACGGTTTTCTTCTGGAACTGCCTTTGCTTCACACACATGCCCCACTTTTTAATTTTCTTTTTTTGAGCGTTTTGTTGGGTGTGGGCTTAAGTTTCATGCAAATTCTATTTTTGGAAAAGAGAAAAAGAGGGGGGACTCCTTAAAAGGGAGTGCTACTGTATGGTATAATGGATAAAAAATGTAAAGGAGATTGAAAATGGGACTATTATCTGGCCTACTGGGAAATGCGAGTCAAAAAGATAGGCAGAAAGTTAAAGAGGATTTGGCGATGATTTTGCTGGACCAAGAAGAGGTGGAGATGGCCTTCTCATTGGTTCGTGACCTGATAGTCTTTACAGAGCACCGCTTGATTCTGGTAGACAAACAGGGGATGACAGGGAAAAAGGTTTCTTATAAATCGATTCCTTATGGTTCCATTTCTCGATTTACGGTAGAAACCAGTGGGCATTTTGATTTGGATGCGGAATTGAAAATTTGGATTTCATCTGCTGTGGAACCAGCGGAAATTCTCCAATTCAAGAGTGACGACAGCGTGGTTCAAATTCAAAAAGCACTAGCTGCAGCTGTGCTTCTTTAGAAGGATGCTCGAAAATACTGCTTTTAGTGCCTTTCTAGAACGTTTTCCAGAAGATGTCCAGTTAATTTTAAGGGAGATGATTCCAAGCTACCAACAAGGATATCTCGATTATGTTTACCAGACAGATAAGCCTGAGATTCAAGCGCGCCGCATCAAAAATTTGGTGAAAAATTTCCGGATGATGGACTATACTTTTGTGATGTCACTTCCGCAAGAACTGGCCTTGGAGATTGTTAGTGACTGGCAATACCCTCCAGGTTTTACTGAGTTATTGGATCCAAGTCAGTTCGAATTACTAGATGCTGAGGCGAGTGAGGGGAGAGAATTTGGGGTCATCTGGAATGGTCGGTCACTTGGGCATTTTCGACTAGATCAGACCGACAAAAGTGTATGCTTCTCTACTTAGCCCTAAAGCCAAAATCTATTGGTCAGGGGCTGGGCCCCTCGGTTTTATCAGATCATCGAGGACCTCTTGGTAAAAAAGGAAAGATAAGGCAAATGACTGTCATGTCTCGAATTAGATACCATCAAGTATTTTTTCAAAATCAAGGTTTCGAAAAAACATCTGATAGGAATCCACGCTTGGTAAAATCACTATAGAGTTAGGGAAAAGAGTTGGGTCGCAACTCTTTTTATCATTTATTTAGTAAGGTAGGTGAGCCGCTTTTTCATTGGTTTGATTTTACGAACGTGTTATAATTGAAAACATACAGATAAATTCTTCATGCTACAATACGGAGAGGATTTCGAATTGGTAGAGTATGAAAATTCGCAAACTATCACTGGAATAAACTTGACTGTGGTGGTATGGCTGTCTAAAGAAAAGGAGAAGTAACGATGGTGTTTGGGATTATTCTTTTTGGACTTTTGCTCTTAGTGGTCTGTCTCTTAGTCATAAGCTCCCTCTATGTTGTACGTCAGCAATCAGTAGCTATTATTGAGCGTTTTGGCCGCTATCAAAAAACCGCATCTAGCGGTATTCATGTACGACTCCCCTTGGGTATTGACCGCCTGGTTGCTCGGATTGAGCTTCGACTCTTGCAGAGCGAAATCGTAGTTGAAACAAAAACCAAGGACAATGTTTTTGTCACTTTGAATATTGCGACCCAATACCGTGTAAACGAATCCAATGTTACGGATGCATACTACAAACTGATTAAACCAGTGAGTCAGATCAAGTCCTATATTGAGGATGCGCTTCGTTCTTCAGTACCTAAGTTAACTTTGGACGAATTATTTGAGAAAAAAGATGAAATCGCCTTGGAAGTTCAAAATCAAGTTGCAGAAGAAATGTCTACTTATGGTTACGTGATTGTCAAAACTTTGATTACCAAGGTTGAACCAGATGCTGAAGTGAAGCAATCTATGAACGACATCAATGCTGCGCAACGCAAACGGGTTGCCGCCCAGGAATTGGCTGAAGCTGATAAGATTAAAATTGTAACCGCAGCGGAAGCTGAAGCTGAAAAAGATCGTTTACACGGGGTTGGGATTGCCCAGCAACGGAAAGCCATTGTGGACGGACTAGCAGAATCAATTCGAGAGTTGAAGGAAGCTGAAATCAGTCTTAGCGAGGAGCAGATTATGTCTATTCTCTTGACCAACCAATACTTGGATACCCTAAATAATTTTGGTATGTATGGTAATAGTAGTATCTTCCTACCGGGCCAACCAGATGGGGTGGAGGATATCCGCACTCAACTTCTCTCAGCTATTAAAGCCAAATAATGCTTAGCTAATTTCAAAATCAGAATACTCGCGGAATTTCAAATAAATGACGAGGACAGCTGATGATGATCGTTCAACAGGTCTGGGAGACCTGTTGAATATTATCCATTAAGCGTGCAAGGCACGCAATCAGTCAGTTCATCAAAAAGGCTTGACAAAGACATATTTTGAAATCCAATGACTATAAACAAAAATGCACCAATTTGGTGCATTTTTTATAGGTCGGCGTCAGTGAAAACAACCTGACCGTTTTCAAATTTTTCAATACGAGCGAGGGAGCTTACAGGGATTCCCATATCTTGAATGAGTTGCCGTCCATCTTGGAAGGATTTTTCAATGACAATTCCAACGCCTTCTACCGTAGCTCCTGCCTGTTGAATGATTTCAATCAAGCCTTTGGCGGCTTGGCCATTGGCTAGGAAATCATCTACAATCAGCACGCGATCATCTTGGTTCAAGAACTTGCTGGCAATGGAGACAGTTGAAGTAACCTGTTTGGTAAAGGAATAAACTTCAGCCGTTAGGATGCCCTCAGTCATAGTAATATTTTTATGTTTTTTAGCGAAAATCATAGGCACATCAAGGCTCTCAGCCACATAAGCAGCTGGTGCAATGCCCGATGCTTCAATGGTCACAACTTTGGTGATTCCCTTATCACGGTATCCGTCAGCCAAGACCTTCCCCATCTCCTTCATCAACTTATAGTCAACTTGGTGGGTTAGAAAGGAATCAACCTTGAGAATATTTTCGCCAAGTACATTCCCATCTTTAAGAATACGTTCTTCTAATAATTTCATCATTTCCTCCAACTATTTATGAAATCTATTATAGCACGTTTTTGAGAAGAAAAAAAGAAAGAAATGGAGAGAGAAATGAAGGTTTTGTAGATAAAAGCGAACGTTATAGCATACATGTTTATAAAACGTATTGATTTTGAGTGTATTTTTTGATAAACTGAGACTATTCTTTTTTTAAAACAGAAGGAGGAGCCATGTCTCAGAACATCAAAAAAGAATCATCGGAAACCATGCTCTACAGTGTTGAGGATACACCACCGAAAGGATTGGCCATCCTGTTAGCCCTGCAGCATATTTTAGCTGCTTTTGCAGGTATTATTGCGGTTCCCTTGGTTGTATCTTCAGCCCTTGGACTTCCGGTTGATCAAACCTCAGCACTCGTTTCGGCAGCTATTTTTGTAGCAGGATTGGCTACGATTTTACAATCCAAAGGATTGGGACCCATCGGGGCGCGTGTTTCCGGTATGATGGGAACAGACTTTACCTTTGCAAATCCAGCCATTAGTGTTGGAAGCCAATTTGGCTTAGCAGGTGTCGTTGGTGCGACCATTGCAGGATCGTTCGTTGAAATTATCCTTAGTCGCTTTATTAAACCCCTTATGCGTTTTTTCCCACCTTTAATTACGGGAACGGTCGTAACGTTGATTGGAATTACCCTGTTACCAGTCAGCATGGACTGGGCTGCGGGTGGTGCAGGAGCTAGTGATTATGCTTCTGTTGAAAATGTCAGCATTGCATTCGTTGTCATGCTCTTTACACTTTTCTTGAACCACTATGGAAAAGGGATGATGAAAACTGCATCTGTCTTTTTCGGAATGGTGTTCGGATATGTCCTCTGCATTTTCCTTGGGAAGGTAGATTTGTCCGCAGTGAATGAAGCCGCTTGGATTGCTCTTCCCAATGTTTTTGGCTTTGGTGTTCGTTTTGAATTATCAGCCATTTTAGCCTTTATCCCAGCCTATGTGGTATCTTTGATTGGTACAGTTGGAATCATGATGGCAATCGGTGAAGCTTCTGGTCAAAAAATGACTTCTGAAAGAGCTGCTAATGGAGTTTTGGCTGACGGAGTTGGCTCACTCTTAGCGGGTGTTTTTGGGGCGGGACCCAATACAGCCTTTTCTCAGAATGTCGGTCTGATTACTCTTACCAAGGTTGCTAGTCGTCAAGTCATGGTACTGGCAGGAATTTTGTTAGCAATTCTCGGAGTTTTTCCAAAGGTTTCAGCTCTAATCTCCATTATGCCGCAACCGGTTCTAGGTGGTGTAGGAGTCATCATGTTTGGTTTAGTGGCAGCACAAGGGGTTAAAACACTTGCGACTGTTAAAATGGGAGATCGTGAACTCCTGATTATCTCACTTGCCTTTGCCTTGGGAATTGGGGTAACCGTTCGACCAGACTTGCTTAGCAATTTGCCTCTAGCTCTTCAAATGATTTTCTCTTCAGGAATCTCTACCGGAACAATTGTAGCCTTAATCTTGAATCAAGTCTTAAAAGAACAATAAACAAATGAGGTCGGATTTTGTCCGACCTCATTTGTTTATTGTTGAAGGGTCCAGGCAGAGATGCTGCGACCTAAAACAGGGAAGGTTGCCCAACCGTCTTCTTGAACAGTGACGGTATCTGGGTGATGTTCTAATTGATCCGCAAATACATGGCCTTGCCACTGGGTTCCAACGTACATGGAAATAGCTGAGTCATCTTTATTGCTGATGACAACTGCTAGAGGACTGCGATCCAATTCATCAGGAATTCGTGTCCAACCGATGGTGTTGGCATTTGCAAAGTAGTCTTTCTCTTCTCCGAAGGCTAAATACTTCCGGAGGAGCAGGAGTTTATCCAAGACTTCTTGGAAGCTTGCTTGGGCATGGTAGCCTTGGACACCATAGTAATCACCATAAAAGACACAGGGCTTCCCATTTTTACGGAGTAAAATCATTCCGTAGGCCAGTGGCTTAAACCAGTCAGCAACTACAGATTCTAAGGCCTGCCCTTTTTGTGTATCATGATTTTCGACAAAGGTTACCGCTGAATCAGGGTGATTCTTAACCAAAGAACCGTCAAATATAGTAGTTAAGTCAAAGTCAGCCCCTTTTTCGCCGGCTTCATGAAAATTATAGTGAAGTCTGACATCCACCAAATCAAAGCGATGGTCCGTATCTTCAAGATAATTGGTGTTGGTCTCTTCATCGGGGTTCCAGAATTCTCCAAACACATAGAAATCTTCAGAGAAATTTTCTTTGATGTCCCGAATAAAGTTTTTCATAAAGAAAGAATCGATATGTTTAATCGCATCGAGGCGGAAACCGGAGATGCCGGTAGTTGGGATAAACCAATTGGCCCAGTCATATAGGTTTTGAACGACTTCTGGATGCTTGAAATCTAAATCAGCATACATGAGATAGTCGTAGTTCCCATTTTCATTGTCTACCAGACTATCATCAGACCAACCTTTGTTGTCACCCACTATTTGATAGATTCCGTTTTGATTGCGCTTGGCATCAAAATCGGTACCAGTGAAGTGGTACCAATGCCACTGGAAGTCATTGTAACGACCTTGACGCCCAGGGAAGTAGAAGTGTGTCCACCCCTTAATGCGGAACGGGTCTGTTAATTCCTTGGTACGGTCTTCTGGATCAACTTCAACGACTTCAAAAGATTCTAGCCCATCAGCAGCAGCTTTGTGATTGAGGACTACATCTGCGATGGTTGCAATGCCATGATCCTTTAGAATACGGATGGCTTGGACATATTCATCCTTCGTTCCATATTTGGTTCGAACCGTACCTTTTTGATCAAATTCTCCTAAATCGAAGAGATCATAGATTCCATATCCAACATCATTTGAATTGGTAGCCTTAAACGCTGGTGGCATCCAAACTTGTGTAATTCCAAGTTCTGCTAGATGAGGGGCATCACCAGCTAAACGGTTCCAGTGTTGGCCATCATTCGGTAGATACCACTCAAAGTACTGCATAAGTGTTTCATTCTTTTCCATACCCCTATCCTAAAACTCGGAATACTTTTTGTCAAATTTTTACCGGTAACTAAGAAACACATTTGATTTTTTTTTAAGAATTGTGTAAAATTTAAAAAAGATTGTGAGGAAAAAATGAGTCGCAAAGAGAAAAAAATTGAAGTACAGTTAACCGATCAGCAAGTAAAGATTGGCAAAGATAGCTATGAAGGTTATCAATTAATGATTGGAAAACAGGTTGTAGGTGAGATTGCCGAACTAGATCAGCAATTCGCGCTGGTTTCGAATGGAAATGTACAGGAATTTCATAAAACTTTGGAACAAGCAATTGAAAAATTAATCGAAAGCTACAATTTATCCAAATAAATGTCTTGCATTCTGAAGATAATGTGATATAATAATTCTTGTTGATGTCGGAGAGATAGCGAAGAGGCTAAACGCGGCGGACTGTAAATCCGCTCCTTCGGGTTCGGGGGTTCGAATCCCTCTCTCTCCATTCTCATTATTGGGGTATCGCCAAGCGGTAAGGCAAGGGACTTTGACTCCCTCATGCGTTGGTTCGAATCCAGCTACCCCAGTTCTTAGGTTACTTATTGGATAGAGGACGCTAAAATATCCTTTGGGTATTTTATTTCTTTATATCCAGGCGACGGTTGAAGCGATGCGGTGCTTAGGAAGAAATTTTATAAGTATATCAAGTCTAGAACTTGATTGTTGGAGGATTTTTTAGATGAACGAATTTGAAGATTTGCTAAACAGCGTTAGCCAAGTTGAGCCAGGTGATGTTGTTACTGCTGAAGTATTGACTGTAGATGCTGGACAAGCTAACGTAGCAATCTCTGGTACTGGTGTAGAAGGTGTCTTGACTCTTCGTGAATTGACTAACGATCGTGACGCTGACATTCACGAATTGGTTAAACCAGGTGAAACACTTGAGTTGCTTGTGCTTCGTCAAGTTGTAGGTAAAGACACTGATACTGTTACCTACCTTGTATCTAAAAAACGTCTTGAAGCACGCAAAGCTTGGGATAAATTGGTTGGACGTGAAGAAGAAGTTGTTACTGTTAAAGGAACTCGCGCTGTTAAAGGCGGTTTGGCAGTAGAATTTGAAGGACTTCGTGGATTCATCCCTGCATCTATGCTTGACACACGCTTTGTTCGCAACACTGAGCGTTTCGTAGGTCAAGAATTTGATGCGAAAATTAAAGAAGTGGATCCAAAAGAAAACCGCTTCATTCTTTCACGTCGTGAAGTTGTAGAAGCTGAGTCTGCAGCAGCACGTGCTGAAGTATTCGGTAAATTGAATGTTGGTGACATCGTAACTGGTAAAGTTGCACGTATCACTAGCTTCGGTGCCTTCATCGATCTTGGTGGTGTAGACGGATTGGTTCACTTGACTGAATTGTCACATGAGCGTAACGTTTCACCTAAATCTGTTGTAACAGTTGGTGAAGAAATTGACGTTAAAGTTTTGGACTTGAACGAAGAAGAAGGTCGCGTATCCCTTTCTCTTAAAGCTACTGTTCCTGGACCATGGGATGGCGTAGAACAAAAATTGGCTAAAGGTGATGTGATCGAAGGAACAGTTAAACGTTTGACTGACTTTGGTGCCTTTGTAGAAGTACTTCCTGGTATTGATGGCTTGGTTCACATCTCACAAATTTCACACAAACGTGTTGAAAATCCAAAAGATGCGCTTCAAGTAGGTCAAGTTGTAAACGTTAAAGTTCTTGATGTGAACGCTGCAGATGAGCGTGTATCTCTTTCTATCAAAGCTCTTGAAGAGCGTCCAGCACAAGCTGAAGGACAAGAAGAGAAACGTGCTTCACGTCCACGTCGTCCACGTCGTCAAGAAAAACGTGACTTCGAATTGCCAGAAACACAAACTGGTTTCTCAATGGCTGACTTGTTCGGTGATATTGAACTTTAATCAAACAAATGAGGCAGGGTGTAATCCCTGTCTTTTTTTCGGATTTATGAATGGAATCTAGTTTATTTCTTTTTCAAAAATAACTGTTTTACTCTTTTAGTCTAAGGCATATAAGATAGTGGATTGATAGGCCTTAAACTTATTTTATTGTTTTATCCATTTTTTGAATTCTTTTAAATATTGCTGGTTTTGATAGTGCTCCAGATCATTGACACTCAGGATTATGAATATTTGCAGAGATTTAAGCTAATAATCAAATCACAATATAGTCGTTTAGGACGTTTTGACGACAGTTCGTTTTCTTTTTTTTCTTTTTAGAACAAAATAACAACCTTTCAGGACAAATACAATTTCTCAAAGATTTTCCATGCTAAGCTATAGGAGATTCTTTTTTGTTTCTACGAATTAGTAAGTAAAGAGAGAAAGAACAGGAAGCTTCAATGAATATCTACGTATATGAAGAGCGATTGCTGTCTCATTTTTGGTGGGAAGATACACTGATGCAAATTTTATTTTCTTGTGGGATCGAAGTGAAGGAAATAGACATTCGTTCAAGCTTTACTCAAATGCTTGAAAAGTGGGAAATTCGTGGCACACATCAGGTTTTCATATTGGTTCTTTATGGGGACGTTAATCGTCAACGTTTTTTTGAATTAGCGTGTCAGATTCGCAAAAAGGATCCTTTGGCAAGCTTGATTATTGTGTCGGATACACTGGCCTTTATGGAAGAGGTTTATAGAACTCAGATTGGAGTTCTAGATTATATTTTGAAAGATACTCATCCTGTACTTTTTCATCAGCGCTTAGCGAGTTTGTTTCTCCAAATCCACAACACCTTTATCATGGATGGTCCGAGGGAAATGATTTTATTACAGACGGCTCAAGTACAAATTCAAATGCCAATTAAAAGGGTCTTTTTTATAGAAAGGAGCGAAAAAGCTCATTATATCTCTATTATATGTGCAGAGGAAGAGTTGTCTGTTATTGGCAGTTTACAGGATATTAGAGAGGCGACACCTTATCTATTTTCATGTCACCGATCTATACTCGTCAATCCGAAAAATATATTGAGGGTAGATAGGATGTTGCGGATAGCTTATTTTCCAAAAGGCTACTCTTGTCCAATTTCACGAAAAAAGATGAAGCCCCTTTTGGATCGAATTCATCTCCATAAATCTGACAAATTGAGAAATAGGAAGCGTTAAAAGCTACAAAAAAAATCGGTCAATGCTGACCGATTTAAGGTGTTTGGGGATCTCCAGTCTCAGTACTGCTACTTGATGAGCTAGAAGAAGAGTCTTCAGGGAATTGCTCAGGGTGTAGGGCCTTATAAGTCGGAGAATTGAAGAGATCTATTGTACTGGTTTGTCGTTGACTAAAGAGACTTGTCGATTCATCGCCCTTGTCTTTTTCAGTTTTCAGCAATTGATCCAAAGCCTTGTTATAGCTGATTTTGCTTACATCTGGTTTGCCAAGGCGATTTCCATTGTAGAAGCGGAGAAGGTCACCGGTCTGAATCATATCTGAGATTGATAACTGTTTATTGGCCTTTTCTCTAGCTTCGTCGATTGCTTTTTGAGTGGATTCATCCGGAGTGGTGATTTCTTCACCAGTTGCAGTATAGTAGGTCCTACCAGAATAGCTAGTGTACTCGGGTGTTACAAAGTTATTGCTAGAACGGAATGCTACGATTTGCTCGTGCTCCGGTGAAAGAAGATCCTGACCAACCTGTAAGAAGTCGCTTGAATTGATGCCTAGTAAGTGTTCTAAGGTAGGTAACATATCGATTTGACCACCAAATGTGTCGATCACAGAACCTTGTTCCATTCCAGGGACAACGACGATGTAGGGTACCCTCTGGAGCATAGCATTATCATAGGAGGACCAAGTTTCCGGATTTTTATCAATAAGAGGCGCGAGTGATGGGTTCCGAGAATTGGAAATTCCATAGTGATCGCCGTATAGTACAATCACGGAGTTTTCATAGAGTCCAGTTTCTTTGAGATAATCAAAGAAGGATTTGACAGCTGTATCAAGGTAGTTGGCTGTCGCAAAGTATCCGTTGATGGTCTCATCTTTAGTGTCAGCCAAAGGGAAACCTTGTTCATCACCTATGAGGCTGGTTGTGTATGGATAATGATTAGAAACCGTCAAATATTTTGCATAGAAGGGTTGTTGCATATGCTCCAAATATTGAATGGAGTCCTTAAACATAATTTTGTCATTCAATCCATATTGGAAGGAATTCTCATCGGTTGCCTTACTCATATAAGATTGATCAAAGAAATAGTTGTATCCCCACTGCTTATAGGTTGTGTTCCGGTTCCAGAAGCTTCCGATATTTCCGTGGAAGACAGCGGAGGTATACCCACCAGTTTCGGCGAGAATATGCGGTGCTGCTTGCTGGGTATTGGTACCTCCATAGTTAACCATGAAAGAACCTTGGTTCAAACCAAAGAGCCCGGTTTCAATCATGGTTTCAGCATCTGAGGTTTTTCCGGCCTTGACCTGATTAAAAATATTAGAGAATGCAAAGCTCTCATTTGAATGATAAAGGGAATTGATAAATGGGGTAACCTCATATTCTTGACCCTCAGATTCCAATTTGTAATCAATCAAGAATTGTTGAAAGGATTCAAGATGAAGGTAGATCACATTACGTCCTTTGGCAATTCCAAATGTTGCTGGATTTGGAGCGGCATTGTGTTCCTTCATATATTCAAGCACCGGCTCTAAATCTGTTTCAGAAGCCTTAGCCCGTTCCTTATCCGCTTGATAAGTCTGGTTAGCGCTGTAGCCAAAGAATGCAGGCAGTCCTAGAGCGCGGACAACATAGTAGTTGGAGAATCCCCGGCTTAACAACTCTGGCCTATCGACTTCAGCAAAGAAGAGATTGGCTGAGAAGAGCATGGTGGATAAGGAAGTGATAGCAAAACTGGCATTAAAGCTGATTGGCCGCTGGTCGAATGTAATTTTCTTTTTCCAGAAAAGATAAACAAGAAGAGGTATGTCTAGTAAATAAAGAATATCAAATGGTCGAAATAGCTTGACTGCTGCATCGCCTAAACCAGCCGAAACGCTACTGGAGGCCAACATTGTATTCAAGGTAATGAAATCCGAGAACTCTCTATAATAGATGACATTTGAGAAGAGCCAAGCGAATAAAAGAAGGTACATGACCGCTAAGAAGGGGTAGAACACCTTGGTTGGTTTGGCATAGAAGGGCAGTCCAAGTAAGAGGAGCCCTAAAGGTAATGGATTCAAAAAGGCTAAGGCTAATTGGTAAAAACCTTGCATATTTCCCAACTGAATATCCAGGTTAAAACTTAGGAAATAGGCGGCAATACTTTTTAACCAGTAGAGGATGAGCAGGACAAAAACCAAGCCCAATCGACTACTCATTGTTTGTAGAATTGATTGTGTCATTTTTTTCACGGAATAAATCCTTTTTATCTAGCTGTTTTTCTTTAAGAAAGAACAGATTGTATTTTGGGACTGGTCCCAATTTTGTTTCAAGTTTGATTATATCACAAAATAGAGGAGGGGATATAGCGACAAGGAGTCAAACGCTTGTTTTTTAAGGCTTGCTTAAGTTTAACCTAAAATTTTTAAGGGAATTGTGGCATTTTTTAGAAATGCGAACTATTTTCATTTTCAAACCGGCACATTTTAATTCAAACTGGAATTATGATCATTATCCTTGAAAAATGCATCAACTACTCTGGAAAATTGTTTTGAAAAAGGGAAAGTCATTAACAAAGGGATGAAAATTTCGAGCAGACCTGGTGTAAGACTTTGCAATTTTGTCCTATTTTGATAGCTTTTTTGATATAATTGAAGAATGAAACATGTCGTTCTATCAACTCGCTGTCAGCAAGAAATTGCCAGAGGAAGAATTCTATTAAAAGATAAAGATTTCCAAAATAAACCTCAGAATGATGGCTTTGTTCATTTTCAAAATGCTAAAGGGCAATTTGTAGCAGCAGGTTACCTTTCCAAGCAAAACAAAGGACTTGGCTGGGTCTTGTCTTTGGAACCGATTGAATGGTCTGACTCTTTTTTAGTGAATTGCTTTCAATTGGCCCGAGATAAGCGTCAGGCCTATTTCAAAGATCCAGAGACAACCGCCTTTCGACTTTTTAACCAAGAAGGTGATGGTATACCAGGTTTGACTATCGACGTATACGGTGATTTTCTCTTATTTACATGGTATAATTCTTTTATTTATCAGAATCGTGAACAGATCGTCGCGAGCTTTCAGAGAGTGTGTCCAGATTACTTGGGTGCTTATGAGAAGCTTCGTTTTCAAGGGGCTCCTTATGAAACGGGTCATCTTTATGGGCAGTCAGCACCAGATGTTTTTACAATCCTTGAAAATGGCGTGTCTTATCAGGTCTTTTTGAATGACGGCTGGATGACTGGAATTTTCTTGGACCAACACATGGTTCGGAGAGATTTGGTTAAGGGAATGGCTGAGGGCAAGCGCTTGTTAAATCTCTTTTCCTATACGGCTGCTTTTTCAATTGCAGCAATTGCGGGTGGAGCAATAGAGACGGTGTCGGTTGATTTAGCCAAGAGGAGTAGAGAGCTTTCTCAGGCTCATTTTATGGCCAATGGATTTAGCTTGGAAGGTCATTCTCTTATTGTGATGGATACTTTCGAGTATCTGCGGTATGCAGCTCGGAAGGATTTACAGTTTGATATCATCGTGATTGACCCACCTAGTTTTGCCCGGAATAAGAAACAAGTTTTTTCTGTTGCCAAGGACTACCATCGTTTGGTAGCCAAAGCTCTAAAAGTTTTGGCTCCAAAAGGTCAAATGGTGTTAAGTACCAATGCAGCTCAGCTTTCGCTTGAGAAATTCAAGCAAGAGATTGCGGCTGGAATGAGTGGGAAAGCCTATCAAATCGAGAAGGTTTATCGCTTGCCGGAAGATTTTCCGAGTTATGCGCAAGAGACCACTAGCAATTACTTAAAAGTTATAAAGATAAGGGTAGAGGAATGAAGTTAGTTGTACCAATCATGCCAACTAGTTTGGAGGATGTGGAAAACCTAGATCGGGATCGTTTCGACTCGGTAGACATGATCGAGTGGAGAGCGGATTATTTGGCGAATAAGGAGGAGATTTTAGCCTTGGCTCCAGCTATTTTTGAGAAATTTGCTGGCCGCGAAATTGTCTTCACCTTGCGCACGACCCGTCAGGGAGGCCATATTGAATTAAGTGGACCAGATTATGTGGAGATTTTGCGTGAAATTCAGGCATTGTACCAGCCAGAGTACATTGATTTTGAATTTTATGCTTATCGAGAGGAATTTGATAAGGTTTTAGATTTCTCAAATCTGGTTTTAACCTATCATAATTTTGATGAGACTCCTGATAATCTTATGGAAATTTTGTCTGAATTGACAGCCTTGAATCCGCGGATTGTAAAGGTTGCAGTTAAACCGAATCATGAGCAAGATGTTTTGGATTTAATGAACTATACGCGTGGTTTCAAGACTTTGAATCCAGAGCAAGAATATGTTACGATTTCGACCGGAAAGTTAGGAGTCTGGTCTCGCTTGGTTGGAGATTTAACGGGCTCTTCTTGGACCTTTGCGGCCTTGGAAGTGCCGAGCGCTTCAGGTCAACTTTCCCTTCATAAAACCAGAAGTATTTTAGAAGCTGTGCAAAATCCGGATTCTGACCAAACAGATTTCTAAAGGTTTTGCGTGCTGGAATTTGGTATTTTTCTCTTGCTTGGGATTTTGTCTTTGATGTTGGGCTTCTATCATGCGCGTGTCAACATCTCCTCTCTTTTTCCTGAGAAATACCGTCTTTACCAACTGGCCGCTCTTCTTTTTTAGTCATATTGGCTGCTCAATTCTCTTTGCTTAATCAAGCTAAATTTTAGGAAACTTGCTATAATTGAAGTAGAAGGAGAAAACTATGTCGAATATTTATGATGTTGCGAATGAATTAAACCGCCGTTTGCGGGCTTTGCCAGAATATCAAGCTGTTGTGCAGGCTAAGGAGGAGATTGCTAAAAATCCTGAGGCCCAGGCTATTTTTGAGGAGTACATTGCTTTTCAAAATGAGCTCCAACGGATGGCCCAAACTGGTCAAGCACCAGAAGCTGATCTTCAAGGTCGCATGCGTGAATTCTCTGAAAAAATTCAAGGTAATGAGTTGGTGTCTAATTTCTTTGCCAAAGAGCAGCAACTAGGTGTTTACCTTAGCGATTTGGAACGGATTGTTTTTGAGCCAGTTCAAGAATTATTGCAATAAGCCACTTTTTAAAACCGTAAAACTAGTCAAAACTCCCTGCTTCAAATCGTCGAAACAGGGAGTTTTGTTTACGGAGAAAAAAACAATTGAAAATGATTTTGTTCTCTGATTCTCTTGCTATGTATATCGTCGTTCTTTTGGAAACTTTTAGCAATGTTCGATTGTAGTATAGCTTAGTGAAACTGGATGTGATTGTTATTTCCCGCGAGGGTTTAATATTTTGAATCCTGCAGGAATTCTCGATAGCCTCATCAAAATTCTTGGTTTGGCTTTGACCTTGACAATTTGGCCATCCGCTATGATTTGGACGGTTAAATCACGTCCCTTGTGATTTTGATTCTACGTTCACTTTAAGGGTATGAATTTCTGATAAAGGCTAGGCAATAGTCCCTCATGCCTATCTTGATTAGTCTTTTAAAAAAGAGGTCAGAAGGTCTTTTTTTGCTTGTAAATAGGTATTGGAAGGTATATACTGTCTATAAATATACAAGGTTAAAGGAGTGTTGCATATGATTAAAAGCAACAAGCGGGTGATCTTTCTTAGTTTTATCCTATTTTTAATCTGTAGTGCCTCTGTATATTTATTCCATTTAAGTATTTTCAGGGCCTGCTTGATTCTAATTTTGGGAGTTCAAGGTGCTTTAACACATAGGCCCATGAACGGCCAGTTGGCAAAGGGAATAGAGATCCTACTTTTAATGGGAGTTGTCTTCATTCAGTTGTTTGTACTAGAGGTTTTGACTGATGCAAGTTTGTTCGCAGTATTTCTTTTTAGCCTGTCCTTCTTTTGGGTAGTTTGTGTAATCAGATTCCCTACAATCCTTGGATTGGGATTGGGATTCGGATTCCCTCTACTAGAAACGATGAGGGGAATTGGCAGGCCACCCATTAGTTCTAAACTTATTTAAGCTATCCTGTTTCTTTCCTGACTCTATTGCTTTATCCACATTTGAATATGAATCTAGTTGTTGCCATTTCCTTTTCTGCCTGGATAGCCTTACCCTTGATCTTTTCAATCTGGATTTATCCAAGGATCCTAACAAAAAACCCTTAAGACATTTTTAAATATGTTCACCTTAAGTATGACACAGATAGTGTTTTCTTGCGCTTTTTTACTGTGTTATTTTCAAATAAAAACTCAGCCGGTTGAGGCTGAGTTTTTTGAGGCTTATTTGAGACCGTACTGATTACAGGTTGATATGTTGTAGATTCTTAATATTGTTGGTTAGCTTGGAATAATGGTTTTTGATTGATTTATTAATGTCATCAAATACTATTCAATTGAAGAAGTGGCAATCAATTTGACAATCAAAAATATAAGTCTTGTCGGTAAATAAAAGGATAGTCAAATATGTTAAAACACTGCCTACAGTCTGAATCTGTTGGGAGTGTATTTTATTATTCAACTTTTGAGACAGTTAAGTCTCCTCCAGTTGTAGCTACGTTACTTACTTTTACTGTAAAACTCACGCTGCTTGAGGATTTGATTTTGTTTGCTATACTTTCAGAAGCATATAACATAAGGTCATCTTCTTTTCCACTATCTTGATTAAATGCTTTAACATAAATTAATACTCAGTTAAGTTCAAAATCTGAAACCAACCATTGTCTTCGGACAATGGTTTTTAAATCTTCCCAATGTAAACCTCTAATGACTGTTTCTAATTGATCGATGACTGCTTCAAGTGAAGAAAACAC